>JAJFUL010000015.1 GCA_021372425.1 Spirochaetaceae bacterium | reverse complement strand
GGCAATGGCCTTTCCGCGGAAGGGCTCGTTGGCTACAATGGTGACTTCCATGCAGCTGCAAAACTCTATTACGGAGTTTCTTTCTAATAGAGCTTGATTGTGCGCTTTAGAGAAGGCCAACCCTTTATGGGTTGGCTTTTTTGTATCCATACTCGATATTTGTGTGTTCCAGTGATAGGAGTTTAAATGAAACCATTGAAACATTGGGGTTTTGTTTCCCTTTTGTTCATAAACTGTTTTTTTGCATGCAAAACCGTACCTGTTACAAAGGACAATTCCCAGGTAATTCAGATAGAACAGGCAAGTCTTCAGGATATCAGAGCATATGGAGTTTCGTATGAACAAAACCCTTACATGGAGCCGAAGACCTTAATACGAGGCAAACTGAACGAATTTTTTGTGGTAAAAGTTACACTGAATCTTCCTGTGAGATCAGTGATTTCAGTACTCGCAGATGCCAAAACTGCGGATGGAACGGAAGCCGCCAGGCCATACACTCGCGATGATTTTGTTGCTTTCTGGGACAATGTGATTGTACAAAATGAGGATAGTTACAAGTATAATCAAAAGATAACCACTATCAGACGGTCCTGCATACCCTCGTTCTTTTTTACAGAAGGTGCAGGACAAACCGTTTATTTTATTCCCTTTGTAGGTAAATATCCTATTTCAAGACCTGCAAAAATATATGTACAAGTTTCAGTCACCGGACAGGGCGAGCCTTGTACTTATACCTATGATCTTCTCAATCAGCCGCAGTAATAACATAGGTGTGGAAATGAAGACAACTACACCAACTGGGGAATGGTTTCTGCGGGGCGAGACTTACTATAACATCCTTGGAGACAGCCCGGCACAGGTGCTGGAAAATGCCGTCAAGATAATGCGCCTGCCGCACGACCTTACACGAGAGGCGGTGACGGCTGCCCTGCTGGCCAGGGAAAGCGTAATGCCAACGGCGATCGGCCTAGGCTTTGCGGTGCCACATCCGAGGGAATCGATTGTTTCCGATGAGGCGGACGCGATGGTTGCAGTCTGTTACCTTGAGCATGCCATAGACTGGGCTGCGCCGGATGGGCTCCCTGTGGAGACGATTTTCATTGTCCTGTCGGCAAACCATGCTGGGCACCTCAGCATTCTTTCCGCCATTGCCAGTGTGGTGCAGGAAGAGGGATTCCGGGAATTCATCAGTGGTAAGCCGACGCGAACAGAACTGGTGGAGTATCTGGAAAATCACTGAAAGCCGCAAGAAGCGAACAGGTGTCGTGCTTTAAGCGGGCGTCCCGGCTACGCCGCGAAAAGTCTTTTGATTGAAGAACGGCGCAATCATTTTTTGAAATCAATAGCAATAAGGTAAGTCTCAAAGGATTCGGCGCGGCATGCTGTGGGCTTAAAGCCGCGCGCTTGGGCGAAGTGGGCCTTGAGCTGTGTGATGAGGCGCTTTTCGTCGCCGCCCTGGAATATTTTCATGACGAGTGAGCCGCCTGGCGCAAGCACCTCGAGGGCGAGGCTGAAGACCGCCTCGACGAGTTCTTCTGAGCGAGACTGGTCGACGAGGCGGTTGCCGGAGGTGGAAGGGGCGGCGTCGCTGACCACGAGGTCGTAGGGGCCGCGCCCGGCAAGCCGGGAGCGCATGGCCGGGTCCAGTATGTCGCCCTTGAGAAAGGCGAAATTGGCGTCCGCAGGGGCGATGCCGAGGTCCTGAATGTCGATGGAGGTAAGGCTGCCGCGGCCTTCAAGGTTGCGGAGGAGCCAGAGGCTCCAGGAGCCGGGCGCGGCCCCGACGTCGAGGATGCGCGGCGCCGCCTGCTTTTTGAGAAGGCCGAATTTACCCGATATTTCCTCGAGCTTGAAGACGGAACGGGCAGGATACCCCTCTTTTTTTGCCTTTATCGTCCAAAAATCCGGCCTCTCATACCCCGACATTGCAGCCACCTTGTGAGAGCCATGCCGCCGACGCGCAGTGCCGCGTCGCAGCGGCGTGGCTTGAAAATTGAAGTCTGATCAGAGCTTTGTCTGATCAGAGCTTTGAAAGCTGGCGGTTCAGGCGCTCGATAAAGGCGCGCGGATCGATATGGCGCTGGCTCTCGACCAATAGTGCCTCATCAAGCAGGATATTGGCAATATCATCCTCGTCCTGGTCGATGACAGCCTGGTCAGCAGCTTTGTCGGCGCCGGTGCCGCGTTCAGCTTCGAGTTTAGCCAGTTTTTTCACGAGCAGGTGCGAGGGGTTTACCTCGAGGATGGGTTTTGCGCCAGGCATATCGGTGTTGGCTATGCGCTGCATCAGTTCGCTGTACTGCATCGTGGGATCGTCCTTGTCCATTACCACGCAGGAGGGGCTCTTCTGGAGCCGTTTGGAGACACGGGCCGACTTGATTCTCTCGCCGAGAATCCGTTGGAGGGCATCGACCGCTTTCTGGCCGGAAGCCTTGTCTTCATCGGAAGCATTGGCAGCATCGGCTCCCAGCTCGTCTTCGCTGTCGACATGGTTCACGCTTTTGAAGGTCATGCCCTGATATTCTCCCATATTGGAGAAGACCAGCTCATCGATCTCGTCCTGGCCGATCAGAACTTCGATGCCGCGCGACGCGAAGGATTCGAGCAGCGGGCTTCCGCGCAGGCGCTCTTCGCTGCCGCC
>JAJFUL010000008.1 GCA_021372425.1 Spirochaetaceae bacterium | reverse complement strand
CGCTCTACATATATTCCATGATCCGCTTCGGTGTTTCGCCAGTGGTGAATGCTCTTTCTGCGGTCATGATCGCAGGCACTGTGATGCTCGTGTTTCCGTTGAGGAATTTTCTGAAGGTCTTCGCGTCGCGCTAGACGATAGCTCTCTGGATCGTTTTAAGGAGGGAAAAGTGAAAAACTTCCTTCGGGCCGCAAGGTTGCAGACGGTGGCGGTTATGATTGTCTTGATTGCCTTCATTTTTGCCGGGTGCTCTGGCAAGTCAAAGGCAAAATCCGACAAGCTCTATATTTTCAACTGGACTTACTACACCCCCGATTCCGTGATCGAAAAATTCGAAAAGGAGTACGGCGTCGATGTCGTCTACGATTCCTTCGCCTCGAACGAGGAAATGTTTGCAAAGCTCAAGGCGGGTGGGGCGAGTTATGATCTCTGCTTCCCTTCTGGCGATTATGTCTCGATCATGATCAAGGAAGGCATGCTGGCGAAGATCGACCATTCCGCGCTGTCGAATTATGGCAACATAGCGCCAGAGGTTCTGGCAAAATGCAGCTTCGATCCGGGCAACGAATACTCGATCCCCTATTACATGGGCGCAGCAGGCATTGCTGTCAACAAGAAGAAGGTTCCGACATTCGAGAAGTCCTGGTCCATTTTCGGGAGAAAAGACTTGGCCGGGAAAATGATCATGTTGGATGACATGCGCGAAGTCATGGGCGACGCCCTGAAATACCTCGGCTATTCAGTCAATTCCACCAAACAGGAAGAGATAGACAAGGCGGAAAGCCTCATCAACGATACCTGGAAGCCAAATCTGCTTAAATTCGACGCAGAGGCCTTCGCAAAGAATTTTGCATCCGGCGAGGTCTGGGTCGCCCAGGGCTATGCCGAATCGATCTACGCTGAGATGGACAAGAGTAAATTTGATGATGTGGAATTCTTCATCCCGAAAGAGGGCGGTCCGTCTTATATCGATTCGATGGTCATCCTGAAGAATTCCAAGAACAAGGAACTTGCGCTCAAATTCATCGATTTCATTCACAGGCCGGAGATTTATGCCGAGTTCTGCGATTATTTTGGATTCCCGGCTACAGCCAACACTCAGGCACGGGGACTTAAGAAGGGCGCTTCGTACTACACGATCGAGAGCCTCGAGCCTTGCGAGCTCAAGGAAGATGTCGGCGCCGACCTCGAAAAATACAACCAGGCTTGGCAGGATATCAAGGTAGGAAAATAGCCCAGCCTTGCGGCTTAAGCCGCAAGGCTAAGCCGCAAGGCTAAGCCGCTGCCTGCTGTACCTTTGCGCGGAGGATAATTATACTGCGAGCATGAATTTTTCGCTTCGAACCACCTTCCCCGAAGAGCCAAATGAACTGGAAAAGGCAAGGAAGGCGCTGCTGGCTTCCGGACAGACCGTCTTCAACCTGTCACAGAGCAACCCCACGCAGACAGGGCTGGTTTTTCCGCCCGAAGTCTTATCGGAGGCGCTGGCAGAAGCAGGCAGATATCCCTACAGTCCCGATCCTCATGGAATGAAGGCTGCCCGTGAGGCGGTAGCAAGGCATTTCGCTGGCAAGGGTATCGCGCTCGACCCCGGCCGTCTCTTTCTATGTGCATCCACTTCGGAAGCATATTCCTATCTTTTCAAATTGCTTTGCGATCCCGGGGACATTGTGCTGGTGCCCCAACCCGGCTATCCCCTTTTCGACAACCTGGCCCAGCTGGAATCTGTCCAGACAATAGGGTATAGCCTTGTCTATGAGCACCCTTATGGTTGGTCCGCAGATATTTCATCGATCAAGTCGGTCCTCGAATCGCCTGCCGGCAAAAGGGTCAGGACGATCGTGCTCATCAACCCCAATAATCCGACCGGCTCCTATGTTGGCGGCGCCGAGCTTGGCGAAATCGTGTCGCTCTGCAGGAAGTATTCGCTTGCGCTCATTGCCGACCAGGTCTTCTTCGATTATTCGCTGGACCCGCACCATGAGCCGCTCAATCTCTACCGTTTTGGAGAAGTGCTGACGTTCGTCCTGGATGGATTTTCGAAATGTCTTTGTCTGCCACAGGTCAAGCTAGGCTGGGCTTATGTTTCGGGGCCTGAACGGGAAGTCCGCGCCGCCATGGGCAAGCTGGAAATAATTACGGATGCATTTCTGTCTGCAGGAACACCGATTATGGCTGCTGCAGGGAACCTGCTG
>JAJFUL010000356.1 GCA_021372425.1 Spirochaetaceae bacterium | reverse complement strand
GGGCGAGCTCGGTCATTCCGATGGGGATGTGCTCTGGCATGCAATCATCGATGCAATGCTCGGCGCTTGCGCGCTCGGGGACATCGGCACTCATTTCCCCCCTGGCGATCCTGCATGGAAAGATGCCGATTCAGCAGACCTTGCCCGTCGGGCCGCAGCGCTGGTCAAGGCAGAAGGCTGGAAGATCTCGAACATCGACAGCACAGTGATTCTGGAAAAGCCGAAGCTCGGTCCTTACCGCGAGGCCATTTGTGCAAGCATCGGGCGAAGTCTGGGCATCGCGACATCCTCCGTCTCGTTCAAGGCCAAGACAAACGAGGGGCTGGACGCTGTCGGAAGGGGCGAAGCCGTCATGGCCAGAGCCATTGTCTTACTTACCCGGCAACAAGACAGCACACACATAGTGCGAGAATAGCCTCCTGCTACTCAGAGCCTCGTGGCCATCTGCCTGATTGTATCGAAAAGCCGGGCGAATTCGCTCTTTCCCCGATAGAAGACGGCTGGCCGGCCAGGCTGCGCGTCCACCACTGCCACTCCGCCACCATATCGCCTCGAAGTCCAGAAGTGGATCCATTCATCGTCCGGGAGCAGCAACTGTCTCGGCCCGCCCTGGCTGGCATCCAAGGGGGCCACAAGTAGATCTGGCCCGTAAAGATATTCATCATCGCGGTCCCAGAGCAGCTCATCGGCGGGATAATAGACAGCAGGCTGGACTATGGTCGGCCAGCCCCACACTTCCCAGCGCTGCCGGCAGTATTCGTGATACGGTTTGAGGCTTGAAAATATCGTGGCTGCCCGTTGGAGCTGGCGGCTTGTCGACCCCTTGGAGGCTGCTGCCGCAAGCTCTGCTGAATCTGCCCCAAAATCGAGAACCTTCCGCCCACTTCCGGCCTCCGACTGGGCCCTGTTCTCCAGAATAAAAAGAGGGCTGAAGGCAGCCATGTCTGCCAGTGCGCCTTTCGCAGGGATGCCGATAACTCCTTCGCCCGAGAAACTCAGTGAAAGCAACTTCCGCAGCAGGACTTGCACCGATTCGCCATCCGCTGTTTCAAGAATGAGGGGGACCGCTTCCCCGCCTCCCTGGTTGCTGCAGCCGGCCAGCGCCGAAAAACCTTCCAGCGGCGAAGGGCTAAATCCCATCGCCAGTTCCGGAAGGACTCCATTAACCTCGACAACAGTCTTGCCGGCGTCAAAATGCCATGAAAGCTGGCCGGAGAACCAGGCCCGCAACCATGCGCCCGAATTGGCGAAGACTGTCGAAACTGCTGGCAGGGAGCTTCTCAATGTAGCTTTCGTCTTTTTCACATCGTGATGCACCGAAGAATCGCCACAGGGGCCGAGTCCGTAGAGTTTCTCATGCGGATCGGCATTCACCTGCAGTCTAAAACCCTGCAGTGTCTGGCCTGCTGAGTTTGGGGCAGAAGAGATGAACAGGCGCAGTACCTGGCTCGAATACTCGAGCTTAAGCGAAAGGCCATCGTCGAAGCGTAGAACGCTGCTATCAGCGCCTTCATTGGCCACCGTGCAGGCCCCGAGCGCCTTCCATTTGAGTGGGTTGGCTGCAATGGCAGCGTCGGATAAACCTTCGGATTTCGCTTTGGCCGTCCCTGGTTTGGACATTCCGGCATAGAGCGCGGGAGAAGCCGAGGCATGGCGAAGCACGCGTTTTCCTTCAACCGTTAAAAGGAAACCATCTTTCCATCGCTCGAACGAAATCACATTCACCCCCGGTTCATGGACAGGATCCGGCGCACACCTGGCTGATGCCTCCGGCTAATGCTTATTTTCTTTCCTGTTCTTGTTCTTGCCTGAAAGCAGGTTGCGAATGAGCACGATTATCCCTGCAACTGCGAATGAAATTACCGCAGCGAGGGCATATGTTTCAAGAGCGACAGTCCAAGCTTCCATATTTAAACTCGCATTTCCACAGTGGCCAGAATCTGGCCGGCCTTTACCTGCTCGCCCTCATTCACGGCAATTCCGGCTATGACGCCTTCAATCGACGAGCTGATGGGAGTTTCCATTTTCATGGCCTCGAGCACGAGGAGCGATTCGCCAGTGTGGATTGTTTCACCTGGCGTCTTGTAGATCCGGAGAACGATGCCCGCCGAAGGGGAAACGAGGGCGGTTTTCCCGCCCATTTCCCTGAGCTGGCTCTCCCTGACATGCGAGACCGTATCCTTAGATCCATGCACTATCGTGCTTACCCTCGTGATCGCGTCACCTGCGGCGATCTGGTCTCCCCTGGAGGGCCAGACCTCGACGATGACGCCTGAGACCGTGGAGTTGACCGGCATCTTGACGCCCATGGATTCCACGACGAGTATCGTCTCGCCCACGGCCACCTTGTC
>JAJFUL010000335.1 GCA_021372425.1 Spirochaetaceae bacterium | reverse complement strand
TCCACCCCGGACTCCCTTCCTGAAGGAGGCGGCCCGGCGCGGCGCCACGACGATCGACGGCCTTGGCATGCTGGTCAATCAGGGGGCGATCGGTTTCAAGCTGTGGACAGGGCTTGACGCGCCGGTCGAAGTCATGAGGGGGGCGCTGGCCAGCGAGTTCCATACTGCCTAGAGGAATCGCCGTGAATAATCCCGAGTCCTGGATCGAAAAATCCTCACATGAAATTGCGAACTGCAGGATTTTCCAGGTACGCGAAAGCATCCGGGAGACTCGGGATCACTCCAAGAGCGGGCCTTTCTACCTGATCGACGCCCCCGACTGGGCGGGCATAATTCCTGTCGTCGATACGTCTGAAGGCCGCAAATTCGTCATGATCCGGCAATACAGGCACGGGACGGGCAAGGTTTCGGTGGAATTCCCCGGCGGCATTGTCGATCCCAATGAAGATCCTTCGATGGCAGTCGCCAGGGAACTGCTCGAGGAGACCGGGTATCGCGCAGAAATGATACTTCCGCTTGGTGACCTTTCGCCGAATCCTGCCTTCATGACCAATACCTTCCATGCCTTTATCGCTGAAAGCTGTTATCTCGATTCCTGCCAGAAGCTCGATGTGCACGAAGAGATCGAGGTGCTTCTCGTGCCGGAGCGCGATGCTATCGACATGATCGGCGGCGAGGAATATGGCCATGCACTCATGACAGCGACACTATTCTTCTATATGCGATACCGGGGCTATTCTGACTGACGCGCCTGCTTTTTCGTCTGCTTGTTCGCGTACATAAACATATCGGCTTTCTTCAAAATGAACTCGAGCGGTTCGGAGGAACAGGGGTCGAACTTTTCGACGCCGAGGCTTAGAGATAGCCTGTAATTGTATTGCCTGCTCGCGTTGAAGGTGGCTATCGACTGTTCCAGCCTGTCTATCAGCTTCGATGGAATGCAGCTGTCATTGACTATGCCCATTATGGCGAATTCGTCTCCACCCATCCGGGCGATGATGTCCGTTTCCCTGAACGACTGACGGAATAAAGTGGCTGTCATGCAGATGAGCTTGTCGCCTTCACGGTGTCCATAAGTATCATTGACCGATTTGAGACTGTCGATGTCGGCAAACATGACGAACAGGTGGCAATTCAGACGCTTGGCCTGCGGGATCATCCGCTCGGCCAATATGGAAAAACCGCGGCGGTTGTAAAGCCCGGACAGATCATCGGTGAGGGACATCTGCTCGAGTTCCTTGCGAAGGCGACTTGCTTCCGTGACATTCCGGAACGAGGCCAGTGTCATCACCTCTCCATTCCATTCGGTATCAACTGCCCGTCCATCGAGAACCGTTACCTGGCCTTCGGCATCGCTGATCTCGATTTCGTTCACGCTGTCCGGTGCAAGGTCGAATGGGGTCTTTTCATGGATGAGCGGAATCCCCTGCACGGAAAAAGCCTTGATGGCAGCGGCATTGGCATAGTGCACAATTCCCTGTGCATCGTAGATCAGTATTGCATCGACATTGGTCTCGAGCAGCTGCATGTAATTTCTTTGCAAGGTCAACAGCTCGGCCGTCGCTTCCTTGAGCTTCCGCTCAGTGGCCTGCAGTTCCTGGTTCTTGCCGGCAGCGCACGTGTAGGTTGTCTTCAGCAGCTGGATGAGCTGGCTGCAGGGCACATCGAGGAAATTTTCGGCATCCCTTCCTCGGGCATTGTCGTTTTGAACAAGGCGCGAAATCTGGGAAAGCAGTGTCAGCTCGTCGCAGGGCTTGGGCAGCAGTACGCTGACGCCTGCCCTGATCATCGGGATTATATCTTCTCGATCCGAGAGCCCGGTCATGAGCATTATCGGAATAGCCTTCGTTGCGGGATTGGAATGTATCGAGTTGCAGAGCGAGCAGCCATCCGTGTCGGGCAGCGTCTCATCGCAGACGATGACTTCAGGCCGCATACTCTCTGTCAAGACAAGCGCGGCTTTGCCTGTCGAAGCCAACTCTACGGCGTATCCTTCCCTTTCCAGGGTATTGCGAAGTCTGTTGCCCTGGGGAATGCTGTTCTCGACAACAAGTACCAGCTTATCACCCATACTTTTCCTCTTTATTTTTTTACTGAGTTCTGGAAAGTCATGATAATTGATGGAATGTCCCTTGTCCATGTCCCCGGTCCGGTCTGCTCTTGTGGAAAGACATCGGTGAGTCGATACTAATACATAGGGGACCATCGATGAATTCCCGCGGAGCTGCTGAATCTCTCGGTCATGGCTATTATTGGGTTGGGTCTCAGTCTGTGGAATATGGGCTTCAATGCAATCCATACCTGCTGGTCGATGAAGGTGGCTCTGTTCTTTTCGACCCGGGATCGATGCTCGACGTGGATGAAGTCGTCGAGAAGACAAGCTCCATCCTTCCGCTCAGCGAGGTGAAATATGTTGTCCTGCACCATCAGGACCCCGACCTCGCGGCGGCAGTCCCGCGCCTTGAGTCACTGGGGATGCGGTTCACCGTGGTCACTCACTGGAGAACCTGGTCCATCGCCAGGTATTACGGCATCAAGTCGTCTGTCTATCTCACAAACGAGCATGGTAACAGCCTTACGCTTCCGGATGGACGGAGGCTCACATTCATATCGACACCCTACCTTCATTTTTCCGGGTCCATGGTCACCTGGGACAAGGGAACCGGCTATCTTCTGTCAAGTGACCTTTTCAGCGCTTTGTCTCCGACATGGTCTCTTTATGCGGGGCCTGATTATATGGAGGGGATGAAGACTTACCACGAAAACTACATGCCTTCGAATGATCTGCTCAAGCCTGTCATGGGCATTTTTTCCAGTCTCAATATATCAGTGATCCTGCCCCAGCATGGTTCCGTCATCAGGGATAATCCCCAAGCCTATATCGATGTATTGAGCGGCCTGGAATGCGGGACATTCTCCAGGCCGAAAACAATAAAATCGCGCAGCAAAACGGAAAATTACATAAAAGCTTGCGAAGGACTCCTTGCGCGTTTCCTTTCACTGTATGGCGCCGATACACTGAAAGAGCTTACTGCCTCATTGGATGTCGTCTATGAAGAAACTACCCGTCAGCTGGGCGATTTTGCCATATCCGGCAAGGAATTGTGGAACCTTATCGCGGGGAAAATATATCTCATGAAAGGAGCCCCGGCGCTTGTTGTCCTGGAAACCCTGGTGGCGAATCTCTGTGCTGAATTCAACGTGGAAAAACCCGAGGTTTATACCTCGTTCCGATCGGGCGATGGACATGCCGCCGCTGACTTGGCCGAGGAAATTGCCAAGCTGAAGGAAGAGAATACCGAGCTCCTGCAATCGATTGGAAATACGCAGGATATTCTGACGAAGGATGCAGCCACCGGCCTCTATAATGAGGCTTTCTTCAGGAATTACATCGACGAGGAAGCATCCTTGATGCTGGGCAATGAGGGTGTCGAAGATGACGTGCTCGCGATAATCGGCCTCGATGATGTAATGGCACGGATCGAATACCGTTATGGACCGAGCGAAGTCGAGGCGATACTGAAAAATGTGGCCAGGATCATCACCGACGAGAAGAAGGCAACGCAACTGGCTTTCCGCCTGCACGGAGCGACTTTTGCCCTTTGGATGCCGCATATACTCTTCCATGAGGCTGAGGAGTTGTGCGATTCGATCCGCAAGAAAGTAAAAGACTCGAAGTCATTCATCGAGCCGGTCACGGTTTCGGCTGGAATTGCAGCCCTTGTCGAGATCCGGGATTCCATCGCCGACACGACGAAAGCCGGGCAGACATTGACCGACATAGGTATCAGAAGATTGAGGCTTGCCAGGCGAAGCGGTGGCAATACGATATGCGCTTCATCGGAAATAGAAAAAGAAGCCAGGGGCAAGGCACGGATACTCATTGCCGATGATGATGCCATCAACACCGACGTTGTGCGCACCTTCCTTGAAAATGCAGACTATCAGGTGTTCACGGCCGCAGATGGTGATGAGGCACTGCGCAAAGTCAATGAGGAAGGTGTCGACCTGGTAATTTCAGAACTCATGATTCCAAAGATTGATGGATTCAAGTTGAAGGAATTAATGTCACAGCGCTCGGGTACGAAGGATATCCCTTTTGTCCTTTTTTCGCATCTCAAGGATGAGACTTCAGTAATAAGAGCCTATGACCTGGGCATCAACTGCTATCTTAAAAAGCCATTCCTCCTGGCCGAACTGCTCGGTGTCGTGCAAAACCTGACTGCTGTGGCTGGTGGCAGATGAATTTCGAGACTGATCAAATCTTAATTTTTGCCCTGATCCTACTTTGGCTTGATTGCATTATTGTTGTCGCAACCTTGTGGAACAAGACGAAAATAAACCTCGATAAAGACCGGCAAAGCGAGGAGCTTGCGGAATTGGCTCACCTTTTCGAAAGAAAGGGTCTCTGGAACAGGAAGAAAGTCAGGCGGCTATTCCAAAACTATCTGCTTCTGAAGCAGTCCATCGACCTCCCCGAAAAGGAACACCAGAAAATCCTGAACATTGCAAAAGCGGAGAGGATCAAGCCACATCTGAGACGGAGTATCCATTCGCACAGCAAATACAGGCGGATGGAATCGACTCTTGGCTTGGCTCTTGTCGCCGATGATTCTTCGCGTCTGACTCTTGAAAACGCTCTCATCCGGGAGAGAAACTTCACAGTGAAGCTTTTCATGGCCAACTCGCTGGCGGACATCAAGGATCCGCGTTCGATTGGTGTGCTGGCCGACAGTCTCCTCGGGGCGCATCGATGGTATCGCAGTAAGGTCAACATGCTCATTGCATCATTTGGGATGGCAGGGGCGGATTACCTGCGGGGCTTCTTTTGGCGTCAGGAAAGCGAGATTGTCGAATTGCTCATCGATGTTTCAGGCCAATGCATTTGCGAAGAATTAAAGGATTATCTTGTATCGACCGTGAGATCGGGGCCTGCCACATTGGATTATCTCGGTAAATCGGTGCATGGCTGTCGAGATAAATCCTGCGCCTACTGTGTCCACGGAAGGGCAATTACGGAGGATTTTCAAAGAAACTGCAAATACCATGGGATCGTGCCGCCAACCTACAAGTGTTTACGGTTCCACCCGCTCGTGACGTCAAGAGACCCTGTGGGGAACCAGCACCAGCTGATTGTGGCTGCCACTGCTGCACTGGAAACCTATTTCAGCAAGAGTCTGGATGATCCATTCTTCCTTGAAAACAGCGACAAGGAAATCAGGGCCATTGCTGTCCGCTCCCTTGGCAATGGCATGGCAGAAGAAAATGTCAAAGTCCTGCTCCAGTACCTCAATTTCGAAGCGACACTGACTCCGGCGAAAGCTGGGCTTTCCAGAATCCTTGGCGCTCATCCCCAGCATATCCCCATTGTCGTTGCAGCCTTTACCTCCGCACAGGATGATCACCTGCGCCAGAATATCGCAGAAGTGCTCGCGGGCCGCATCGAGTATTTCGTCGCACGGCTGGGAAGCAGGGATGGCGAAGACGCGGCGAATATAATCCTGGAACTCATAAAACTTGGCAAAGTGACGGAGATAATCGAGTTTCTCAAGCTGAACAAGGATATCGAGCTTGAAAATATGGTGCTTAGGATAATTGGCGAACAGGTGCATGAAAATGATGCATTGCGTACCGAGTGCGCGCTGTATCTTCCCGAAAGGCTGCTGGCCAAGCTGGGATTGGACCGGATCATCAACGAACCACCAAAACGCGAAGAGAAGCGCGACTGGAAGATGGTGCGATCGCTCTATTATATCCTTATATTTTCTGTGTTTTTCTTCCCGTTGCTCTACGTTGTGCGACACTATGGCGGTATCCTGACGGTGCCGTTCATCGAGCAGTTCAGGACTTTCGTCGTGGAATACAATTATGATTTTGCGTTTTACTCGGTTTTTGTCAATCTGCTGTATATCATCCTACTTCTTCTTTCGGTGATAAAGGTAGGAACATCAAAGAAACTCTGGAACCTCAAGACGATGTCAATGCTTTTCAAGCCGCGGATGCTGCCTTCCGTTTCAATAATTGCGCCTGCGTTCAATGAGGAAAAGACTATAATCGAGAGCGCGAACTCGCTTCTGAACCTGAAATATCCTGATTATGAACTTGTCATTGTCAATGATGGTTCCCTGGACAATACCCTGACGACGCTGATTTCGTATTATGGGCTTAAAAGGATGGATTACCAGTTTTCGGCAAGGTTGAAAACGATGGCAGTACGCGGCATTTACATGAATCCGGCCTATCCGAAGCTCATTGTGGTCAACAAGGAAAACGGCGGGAAGGCTGATTCGCTCAACGCGGGGATTAATATTGCCTCAAAAGAATATTTCTGCGGGATCGATGCCGATTCCCTGCTGGAGCCTGATTCTCTGCTTAAAATTGCCTCGCTGACGCTCAATTACGGCATAGAGACGCCAGCGATGGGCGGCAATGTCTTTCCGATCAATGGATGCACCGTCGACAGGGGGAAGCTGACAAGCATCGCTCTGCCTGAAAACAATCTGGCCAAGCTGCAAACCATCGAATACCTGCGCGCGTTCATGTGCGGCAGGCTTGGATGGGTGCAGATCAATTCGCTGCTGATCATATCCGGCGCATTCGGCTTGTTCCGCAAGGAACGCGTCATCAGTACCGGCGGCTACCTGACCAAATCAGAGCGATATGGCAAGGATACTGTCGGCGAAGACATGGAACTGGTCGTTCGCATATCGCGGTTCATGCGAGAGAAGCGGCTCAAATACAGGATCGGCTACGCCTTCAATGCGAACTGCTGGACGGAAGTGCCGGAAAACCTGAAGACGCTCAGGCGCCAGAGAAACCGTTGGCACCGTGGTCTCATCGACATCCTCTATTTCCACCGAAAGCTTATATTCAGCCCGGCTTACGGCAGGATGGGCATGGTAGCGATGCCATATTACTTAATCTTCGAGCTGATCGGCCCGCTGTTCGAAATGCAGGGTTACATCATGATCGCCTTTGCTGCCGTCTTTGGACTCATGAGCCTTAAGTTGGCCTTGGTTTTGTTCATTTCCACCATCCACATGGGCATCCTCATATCGATGTCATCAATCCTTATTGCAGAACAGCAAACCTGCTATTTCAATTACCGCGATACGCTCAAGATGCTGGGTATCGCCATACTCGAGAATTTTGGCCCCCGGCAGCTTTTTTCGATGTGGCGCGTTTCCGGATTCTTCAATGCGATGAAAAAACCGCAGGGATGGGGAAAGATGGAACGCAAGGGCTTCAGCGTGGAAGGCCAGCCGTCCCAGAAGGCAAGCCAGCAACCGGCGGGTTCCGACAAGAGGTAGAATAAGCATGAAGAGGGAAAAAAGCGTCTCAGGCGGACAGCAGGACGCCAAACAGAAAGGCAAAAAGCTCGCGCATTTCAGACTCCTCCTTCTCATGGGCATTTTGGTTGCGGCGACTGTCGCCCTCGTATGCCTGCTTGTCGGACCTTTTGCCGCCTGGTACACCATGCCTTACAGAAACCTTGACGTCTGGGTCGTGGACAAGACCGTTCCAACTCCGGATTATCAGGAGCACAAGGGTCTTTTCTGGATATTGAAAAATGAGAAAATCGCAAAGCCCGGCACGCAGAAGCTTTATGATGAAAAAACCGATTATTTTGGATTCTATCCTTATGACAAAGATACATGGAGGGAGCTCTCCCTTCCACAGACGGGGCCGCGGCCGGATCTGATCTACCTGGCAGACACCTATGGCGTCTACCGGGGAGATTTCATGCAGAAACGCCTGTTAGGCGAGATTTCGCCAATCGTCTACGGAGGATTGTCCAGCGATGACAACCGCATTATCGGAAAGAATCTTGGCGATGGGAATACTTTGGTTGCCGAATTCAATACAGCTGCTTCCCCGACCAATGCTGCCGACAGAAAGACGCTTGGCCGATTCCTTGGCATCCAGTGGTCCGGCTGGATAGGAAAGTATTTTGCGGATCTGGCGAAAGACAAGGAAGTGCCTTCCTGGATTGTGGCTGATTACGAAAAGCAGACCAATCGGGAATGGGGATTCTTTGGCCGCGGCTTTGTCCTGATCTCCGATGATGACAGGATCGAAGTCCTTTCCGGTCATGATTTTAGCGGTATCGAGGGGCTCAGTTTTCATTTCCGTGAACCTTGGGCAAAGGAATTTTCTTGCCAAAAGCCAATTTCCTATCATTACTGGTTTGAATGGATACGGCCGGATCCAAATGTATCGGTGGTCGCGGATTATCGATTCAAGCTGACAGAAAGTGGGAAAGCGAAGCTTGCAGCCGTTGGCCTACCTGAGCAGTTCCCGGCTGTCATGCTTAATCGGAATACGCAATATTCGGGATATTATTTTGCGGGCGATTTCGCCGATTCAGGTTTGAGGGGCATGCCTTTCCAGGCAAAATGGATACCATGGCTCAAGAAGCTCCTGGCAGACAGCAGCGTGGACAACAACGACTATTTCTACTGGAACGCTTATGTTCCCCTTATGCAGAGTATCCTGGATGAAAGTCTCAAGAACAAGGCAGCAGCCGTGGCTGAAAGTCACCGGCTCGAACCTTGAAGTCCGTCGAGACTGATGGCCCAAACCATGTTCAAATGATCAGATGACTGCCTTGACGCCCGGGAGCCTGGACACCTCGCGGTAAAGCGCATCCATAGATTCCTTCGAACTGACAGTGATGCGCGCGCCCATCCTCGCGTATTTCTTCCCAGGGACCGATAGGCCCTGGATTAGCGTGAAGGAGATATCGAGGC
Source organism: Spirochaetaceae bacterium (assembly GCA_021372425.1). Lineage (GTDB taxonomy): Bacteria > Spirochaetota > Spirochaetia > Treponematales > Rectinemataceae > JAFIHQ01. The sequence continues at coordinate 9,478 of JAJFUL010000335.1, read as the reverse complement.
GTTTCAGCGTGCTCCCAAGGAGCTCGGACATTGCCGGAGCCTCGGCGAGTGTGTATATAATTCGAAGGTCGAAGCCTATGGGGTACTCGATGGCAGCGTCGCCGAAGGGTCCCTTGCAGACTGGTGAGTCCTTGCCGCTGGCTGGATTTTCAGTTTCCATGCCAGGATTATGGAGGAATAGCGCCGCTGTGTCGAGCCCCGCTCTTCGGACGGCTGAATCGTGCTTTTGCTTATAATATTATTATGAAAGGAGTTATCTGATGACTGATCTCAGAATTGCAAAGTTGGCGGATATTCTTGTCAATTATTCCGTGAAGGTTCAGAAGGGTGAGCGCGTCCTCATCCAGGACAACAATCCCGAGCCTGAGTTCGTCAAAGCGCTGATCCGTGCCGTCCACAAGGCTGGCGGGCTCGCTTTCGTCACTCTGCACGACAAGAGCATCGAGCGGGAGCTGTACATCGACGCGCCGGAAGAGCAGTTCGACCTACAGGCGCGCTTCGAGCGTGACCGCATGAAGGAGATGGACGCCTATATCGGCTTCACGAGCCTCCGCAACAGCTTCGCCTGGAAAGACATCCCGGCCGACAAAATGGACCTTTACAACCGCCATATCATGAAGAAGGTCCATTTCGAGGAACGCATCCCCAACACCAAATGGGTCGTCCTGCGTTATCCCTCCGCGGCAATGGCGCAGAACGCCGGCATGAGCGAGACTGCCTTTGAGGACTTCTATTTCGATGTCTGCACGATGGACTACGCCAGAATGTCGAAGGCGATGGACCCTCTCGTCGCTCTCCTGGAAAGATCAGACAAAGTGCACATTGTTGGGCCAGGAACCGACTTGCGCTTCTCGGTCAAGGGATTACCTGCGATAAAGTGTGACGGAACAATGAATATCCCCGATGGCGAGGTCTACACGGCTCCTGTCCGCGATTCGGTGAACGGGACCTTGAGCTACAACACACCAAGTGTCGAAGACGGCTTCAAGTTCGAGGGAATCCGCTTCGAGTTCAGGGACGGCAAGATCGTCGTGGCCACCGCCAACGACACGGAACGTATCAACCGTCTGCTCAACCTGGACGAAGGTGCCCGTTATCTCGGCGAATTCTCCTTCGGCCTGAATCCCTACATCAGGGCGCCACAATTCGAAACCCTCTTCGACGAGAAAATCGCCGGCTCGATCCATATTACGCCGGGGAATTCATATGATGATTGCTTCAACGGGAACCGCTCAAGCGTGCACTGGGACCTCGTGCTCATGCAGGACAAGGATTCCGGTGGCGGTGAAATCTGGCTGGATGATGTCCTTGTGCGCAAGGACGGCCGCTTCGTATTGCCTGAACTGGAGTGTCTCAACCCCGAAAACCTGATGTGAAAGGCAGAATTCCGGGCATTTTACGTTTGAATATTGCGAAATTGCCGATCAGGACCTATTATGATCCTGTATGAAAATCAATTTGCATCGTGGGAGGCTTATATGAAACGTATCGTGGCCATGCTTGCGGTACTCGTCTGCGCAACGACCCTTGCTGTCGCACAGCAGAAGGTCGGTGTCTACACGACGCTCGAGGAACCCCTGGCCAAGGAACTTTTCGATCAATTCCAGAAGGAAACCGGCATCCAGGTCAACTGGCAGAGGCTTGCGGGTGGCGAAGCCGAGAGCAGGCTCGAGGCCGAGAAAGCCAATCCCCAGGCTTCAATCTGGGTAGGCGGCGTTGGTCTCAACCACATGAGCGCCAAGATCAAAGGACTGACAACTCCCTACAAATCGAAAATGCTCGTGAATACGCCTGTACAGTACCGCGACACGGAAAACTACTGGGTAGGCCTTTACCTGGGACCGCTTTCCTTCATCACAAACAACAAGATAGCCAAAGAACAGGGCATCCAGCCGCCAAAATCCTGGGCCGACCTGCTCAAGCCAGAGTACAAGGGCAAGATCCGCATGCCCAATCCCACTACTTCCGGCACAGCATACAACATGGTGACCACGCTCCGGTACGTTTTCAACGGTGATGAAGACAAGGTTTTCGATTACCTTGCTAAACTGGACAAGAACATCGACCAGTACACGAAATCGGGCTCGGCCCCCGGCAAAAGCGTCGCAATCGGCGAAATCCCCATTGCGGTCGGCTATGCGCACGACCAGGTCAAGCTGAAAGTTGAAGGCGCCGACGTAACGATCACAATGCCTTCCGAAGGCACTGGATTCGAGATTGCCTCCATGTCGCTGGTCAAGGGCGGCCCTGACCCTGTAAATGCCAAGAAGCTGTATGATTGGGTTCTCTCGGCCGAGGCACAGGGCATTATCGCCAAATGGTATGTGGTTCCGCTTTCAAAGCTGGCAAAAAAGAATCCTGTTGCCTTTGACATCAATGAAGTCAAAACTGTCAAGCAAGATATTGTCTGGGATGCAAACAACAAGGAGCGGCTCCTGGAGCGTTGGATAAAGGAAATCGGATCCAAGAGGTAGCATTTTTCTGTCCACATTTATTGCATACGCTTTAAGGATTGGGCCCGGTCGCTGCAAGGCGGTCGGGCTCTTCCTGATTTGAACCATGATTCACCCGAGCCATGATTTTCTGTGGAGAGACCTGCCGTGTTTACGAAAAAAAAGATAATTGCCTTCTGTTGCGCCTGTCTTGTCTTCCTGGCGGTTGATATCTGGATGTTCTCGACAGTCAAGAACAGCTTTGCAAAGACGATCGCGGGCGTTGCCGTCACGCTGGCAAAGACGATCGCATCCTCTGCACCTGGCGCGGATGAATCGGTTCCCGCCTGGCTCGATCATCTAAACACCGCGTATCCCGGCTATTCCTTTTTCTACTGCAAAGGTTTGCCCGGCGAGGAAGGATTCCGAGAGATGGGGGGCGACAGCAGCCTTGCTGCTTATTGGGCGCAGCATCAGAGTGACGAGGTATTTGTCAAAGGCGTTGAATCGGCTTCATATCTCGAGGTCTATACGGCGCCGGAAACCATGAAGATAGGGGCTATCACGGGATCACTTCTCTTCGTTCCCATACCGGCTGAAACGCAGGATTCTGCCGCAGGCTTTCTCCTCATGGCAGCGGATTCATCGGCATCGCGGTCTTTCTTCTCGCTTGTCAATGCGCTTGCCATCATCGCCTTTGTGCTCTTTGCGCTTGCATTCGGCATCGCGACCTTCTCGAGGGACCCTGTAACCGGGTATGTCGTGCTTGCCCTCTTCGCGATCATGCTCACTTTCGTCGCGTATCCGCTTTTCGAGGCGGTGCGGCTGACTTTCATAACGAATGGCCGATTCACCTTCGATACATGGAAGACCATCCTGGGCAATAACCAATACCTGCTCGCACTGTGGGGTTCGATCAAGCTCGGCCTCTGCACCGCAACGCTTTCGACCATCATCGGCTTCGTGTTCGCCTTTGCTGTTTCGCGTACGAGCATGAAAGGCAAGAAATTCATCAGCGCACTCGCCACGATGCCGGTGATCTCTCCGCCCTTTTCCCTGACCCTTTCGATAATCCTTTTGTTTGGAAACAACGGCCTCATAACGAAGCAGATTCTCGGCATCACGAAATCGAACATCTATGGGCTAGGGGGCCTTACGCTTGTCCAGACCGTCTCGATGTTCCCGATAGCATTCATGACCTTGCAGGGAGTACTGGAAGCCATCGATTCAACGCTGGAAGATGCATCGCTCGACCTGAATGCGTCTCGATGGCAGACGTTCCGGAGCGTGACACTTCCGCTGGCGCTGCCCGGAGTCATGTCGGCCTGGCTGCTGGTCTTCACGAGCTCACTTGCGGATTTCGCGAATCCACTCCTCCTGGCCGGATCCTACCGTGTGCTTTCCGTCGAAGCGTACATCGAAGTTACCGGCATGAACCGGCTCAACAATGGTTCGGCGCTGTCGCTCCTCCTGCTGGTGCCGACACTGACCGCTTTCTTCGTCCAGCGGTACCTGACCAACAAAAAGTCCTATGTGGTTGTGACCGGCAAGCCTTCGATGCGCCTGTCCAACCTGGCATCGAAGGGAATGCAGCGGTTCCTTTCCGTGTTCATTGGAATAGTAATTGCTTTCATAATATTGCTTTATGGCACTATTTTTGCAGGGTGTTTCGTCAAGAACTGGGGCATTGACTATACCTTTACGCTGGCGAACATTCCCGAGGCGCTGACGCGGGGCAAAGACGCTATGCTCTCGACCCTCACACTGGCGGGAATCGCAACGCCGATCGCCGGCATCCTCGCGATGGTGGCCGCCGTCCTGATCGTGCGCAAGAAATTCCCCGGCAAGCGACTGCTCGAGGCCCTCATCATGACGCCGTATGCGATACCGGGAACCTTGATGGGCATCAGTTACATACTCGCATTCAACAAGCCGCCAATCCTACTTGTCGGCACAGGCGCGATCCTCGTGATCAATTACGTGATCCGCGAATTGCCCGTCGGCGTCGAAGGCGGCGTGGCTGCGCTGAGGCAGATTGATCCCTCCATCGAGGAAGCCGCGGCGGACCTGGGCGCCGACCAGCCGACGATCTTCAAGGGCATCATACTGCCGCTCATAAGGCCGGCTTTCATCTCCAGCATGTCCTACACTTTTGTCAGGTCCATGACGGCGGTCAGCGCGATCATCTTCCTGATCAGTGCGCGCTGGTATCATATCACGATACAAATCTACAACTTTTCAGAGAATATCCGATTTGGCCTGGCGAGCGTGCTCTCCACGGCCCTCATCATCATTGTGCTCCTTGTTTTTGGCTTGATGCGTCTCCTGGTCCGCCAGAGCGAGCATCTCGAGAAGACCGTGAGCATTCGGTAGGGGATAAGGAATATGGCTGCACAATCAGTGCCTGTGAAACTGGAAAATGTATCCAAGACGTTCAGGGATCCGAAAACGAAGGCGGAAGTACACGCTGTCCAGAATGCCAATTTCGAAATCCAGCCGGGAGAGCTTGTCACCCTGCTCGGGCCTTCAGGCTGTGGAAAGACGACAACCCTCCGCATGATCGGCGGATTCGAGCTTCCCACCCAAGGCAAGATCTTCATTGGCGGCAACGACGTGACCTATCTGCCCCCCAATGGGCGCGAAACGGCGACTGTCTTCCAGTCCTACGGGCTTTTTCCCCACATGAGCGTGGAAGAAAATGTCGCCTATGGACTGAAGATCAGAAAACTCCCCAAGGAAGAAATCGAAGCCCGCGTGAAGAAGACGCTTGAGCTAGTCGGACTTTTGGATCTTGCAAAGCGTTCGCCCGGCAGGTTGTCGGGCGGACAGCAGCAGCGCGTAGCCCTTGCGCGTTCGCTGGTCGTCGAGCCGCAAGTCCTCCTCCTTGACGAGCCACTTTCCAACCTGGACGCGCTCTTGCGCGAGCAGATGCGTATCGAAATCCGCAGGATTCAGAAATCGCTTGGCATCACGGCCATCTATGTTACGCATGACCGTATCGAAGCCATGAGCCTTTCCGATCGTGTGATTGTCATGAAAGATGGCATCATCCGCCAGATAGGCACGCCGAACGATATTTACGAGAAGCCGAATTCGGTGTTCGTGGCGGGATTTGTGGGTAAGGTGGCCTTTTTTCCTGTCAGTCTTGATGCGTTCAATCCCGAGGGAAGCTTCAGGTGCACGCTGGCTGGCCGCAGGCTGAATGCAGGGTCCAAGGCTGATGATATCGCCATCGGCGGCACTGCGGTCTTGATGGCAAGGCCTGAATCCCTGAGCCTCCTCCCCCCTGGCGAGGGCTATGCGGACGGAACCGTCTCGGCGCGCGTCTATCTCGGCTCGAGCGTGGAAGTCTACGTGAAGACACAATACGGAGAAATCCTCGTCCAGGTGGATGATCCTGCCGGCAAGAAAATTGCGGGCGAAGGCGAAGCAGTATCTATAGATTTCGACGAAAGGCTCGTGAGGATTCTTCCGGAATCGAAGGAAGAGAAGCAGAGCTAAGCCCTATCGTTCGAGATGATCCAGAATCCTGTAAACGACGCTATCAACCAAGTCTTCGATCGTGGAGGGGCTGGTACTGAAGTTTGGACAGGCGGGGAGAATGGTTGCGCCCGCTTCCTTGAGCGCTGTCATGGCGCGGAGCGAGATGAGCGACAGAGGCGTTTCCCTCGGCACAACGATGAGGGGCCAGCCTTCCTGGAGGGCGATGGCCCCTGCCTGGTGGATGAGGTTGGTGGCGCTCCCCGAAGCAAGACTGCCTATTGTCTCCATCGAGCAGGGCAGAATGACGGTTCCGCTCAATTTGAATGAACTCGATGCTATTGGAGTGGAGAAATTGTCACTGGCATGCATGGTGATGAGTGCCGGTGTGCCTCCCGGGCCTCCGTTCGCCCGGATCTTGCCAAGCCAGTAGCCGATCGGCCTTCCTGTCTCCTCGAGCAGAGTGCGGGCGCCCCATGATGAGCAGGTCACATGGAGAAGCGTACCCCGGACGGCAAGCGCTGACAGCAGCCGGAGTGCGTAGATGGAACCCGAGGCCCCCGTTATGCAGACAAGAATACGCTCCATTGTAATTGCATAGTACAGCAAATAATCATCCAGAACAACACCAATAACGACAACGGGGTTTTGTTATATTCTTTCATCCTTTCTTTCATGGGCCTTTTATTGAGCAACTTCACACATATGAGTATCCTTCACATAACAGGAAAAGGCCTGCGTCGGGACATCCCGTGCAGGACCAGCCGGAATCGGGAGGGAATGTGGATACCCAGAATCAATATGTCGTGCAACTCGAAAACGTGCAGAAGAATTATCAGCTTGGAAAGACCGAAGTTCAGGCGTTGAAGAACATCAACTTTGAAATTGCAAAGGGTGATTTCATATCCATTGCTGGGCCTTCCGGCTCTGGCAAGACGACAGTCCTCAATCTGATCGGCTGTGTCGACACGGCCAGTTCGGGCATCGTGAAGGTGCTTGGGCAGTGCACCGGCACTCTGAATGATGAAAAACTGACCGCACTCAGGCACAGTGGTATCGGTTTCATTTTTCAGACTTTCAATCTGATACCCGTGCTCAACATCAGGGAAAACGTCGAACTGCCGGCGCTGCTCGATGAATCCGACGCGACGATGTCGAAAAAGGAAAGGGAAGAATGGGTCGATCACCTTATAGAAAGCGTGGGACTGACCGACAGGATGAAACACAAGCCGGCGGAATTGTCCGGCGGGCAGCGGCAACGCGTCGCGATCGCGAGGGCGCTGGTCATGCGACCGCCTATAGTGCTTGCCGACGAACCGACAGCCAACCTCGACTCGACGACGGGCGCGAGCATCCTTGCACTGATGAAGCGCATGAACCGCGAATTCGGCACAACCTTCATTTTCAGCACGCATGATCCCGGGATTGTCGATATGGCCGATCATGTCATCCGGCTCAAGGATGGCATGATCATCGAAAACCGGCGAATCGAAGAGAAGGCCGGCGTATGATCGCAGCCCGGATGGCATATGGGAATCTCTTCCTCCACAGGACGAAAAGCCTCATCCTGGGCTCGATTATGTGTCTGGGCATCGCCGTGCTCTTTGTCGGGAACTCCCTCATCGATACGGCGGTGAACGGTCTTAGGAAAATGTTCGTGGAAGGCTACACCGGCGACGTCATGGTTACCGGCCCTACGAGCTACGCAACCACCATTTTTGGCGATACTGCTGGCGGAGAAGATGTGATTCCGCATATCGCCCAGTATACAAAGTACCAGGAATACCTGGCTGCCGACACAAGGGTCAAGGCGACCATGCCGATGCTGAGCGGAAAAGTTGCTATGGGTCTGGGCGAGCAGGTAATCGGGAACGGCTCGGCTTTTGGTGTGGACAGCGAAAACTACAAGAATTTCTTTTCGGACAACGTGACGCTCCTGAGCGGAACCTGGCCTGAAAAAGGCGACGCCTCCTGGATCATCATATCGGAGACTTCCGCGGCGATGCTCTCGCGGACCGCGGGCAAGACGCTCGTCGCCGGGGACAAGATCGTGCTGAGCGCGCTGAATGATACCGCGGGCACGGTCATCCGCGAAGTCACCATAAAGGGAATAATCCGTTTCAACCAGAGCAACCAGGAACTTGCCCTGATTTCCCTGGTCGATGCCGATACGCTGCGCGACCTGCTCGGTTTTGCCAGCCTGCGCGACGGCGTGGTCAAATTGACGACAGAGCAGGAGCAGTTTGTCAGCGCGTTCAACCCCGATAACCTGTTTGGCGAAGAAAGCGCTGTAGCACCAGCGCAGGGTGCCGCAACAGCGTCGACGACCGTCGCGACCCCTGCAGCGACCGATGCCGCCACGGGTGCCGGGACTGCAGGCTCCGCAGTTACAGCAGTGACACCCCAGCCTGCCTGGCAATTTCTCCTTATCAAGCTCCAGCCAAACGCGAATGCGTCGCAATTCCAGAAGGACCTGGCCAGTTTTGCCGCCGGCATCGATGAAAATGATCATGTGCAGGACTGGGTTGCTGGTGCGGGCAGCGTGGCACGCGGCGCCATGACGATGCGCCTCATTTTCAACCTCATGATCAGCATCGTCGGGGTCATCGTCATCCTGATCACCATGAACGTGCTGGTAGTCTCGATCAGCGAGCGTGTTCCGGAAATTGGCACGCTGCGGGCGCTCGGGGCGAGAAGGAGCTTCGTCCGCACAATGATCCTGCTCGAAACGACATTCCTTGCGATCATCTCGGGAATCGTCGGACTCTTAGTCGGCTATGTCATTTTACTGATACTGAAAAGTTCCGGTATCACTGCTCCCAATGTCTTTTTCGAGGCAATATTCGCAGGGAAGAAGCTGGTTCCGTCGATCTCGGTGAGCGCGGCACTGCAGGCATTCATCAGCATCTTTGTCATGAGCCTGATCTCGTCGCTGTACCCGATTTCATTGGCGCTCAAGATCAAGCCAGTCGTCGCAATGCAGGGCGAGTGAGGAGCAGGAAATGATTCAATTTACAATGGCGCTTAGAAATACGGTTCGGCAACCCCGGAGGACACTCCTGTTGGGTGGAGCCATAGCATTAGGCGTAATCATCATATGTCTGACCACAGGGTTCACTGCCGGCATGGAATCGGCAGTACAGAACAACGTCACCCTGCTCTCGGGCGGCCATATTCTCTTGAATGGGATGACGGCATCCGAAAACGGCAGGATGCAAAACCGGATCACCGACAAAACTTTTATGGAAAAAGTGAAGGGACTTCTGCCCGATGCGATCAGCATCTCTCCTACTGCCCAGACACAGGCCACGCTTGTCTTTGGGTCGAGGGAACAGCAGCTCAAACTGCGGGGTGTGGACTGGAACAGTGACAAGCTGTTTTCCCAGAACCTCATTCTTTCGCAGGGCGATTGGACCAGCGCAAAAGCAGACCGGATGATGATCCTGGGAGCTCAATCGGCCCGGCGTTTTGGCCTTGGGATTGGCGATTCGCTCGTTGTCAGACTCTCGACAGTGACAGGCCAGCAGAATGTCGTCGATTACAAGGTTGGGGCTGTCTACGACGAT
>JAJFUL010000312.1 GCA_021372425.1 Spirochaetaceae bacterium | reverse complement strand
CCGCCTGCCCTGCGTCTGACTTCGATCCCATCAGGATGATGGCCTTGCATTCCTTCATAGGCATACTCCTGCCTTGAAAAGATTGTCGCGTATCCGCGGTTCTACAGGATAGGCGCCAGGCTTGAAAGCCTCCCCTGTCAGCAATTCCAGCACCTGCTGATAGAACAGGCTTGCATCGACCCACACCGATTCGGGCAACTCTGGCGGTTCGCCATCGCCTCGGTATCCCTGTTCGACATATTTCAGCCTGACAAATTCCTTATCGAACAATTCCGGCTCCTCGCCTTTTCCAAAACGAGATTCGTAACTGGCCAGCTTCCAGAATCGTGATGAATCGGGGGTATGGATTTCATCGATAAGCATAAGCTGTCCTTTGGAATCCAGCCCGAATTCATATTTCGTATCCACAAGGATAAGGCCTGCCTTTTCCGCTATCCCGACGCCGCGCCTATAAAGGGCAAGCGCACATTTCATGGCCTTTTCCCAAATGAACGGTTCGACATAGCCGCGTTCGGTCACCTCGAAGCAGGTAAGCCGCTCATCGTGGCCTGTCGCTCCGCCTTTTGTCGTCGGCGTAATGATGGGCTGCGCAAGTCTCTGGTTTTTGCGGAGCCCTTCCGGAAATTCATAACCGTATATGTTCCTCTCGCCTATCGAATAGCGGTGCCACAAAGCGGTGGAGGTGACGCCGGTTATGTAGCCGCGCACGATTATTTCCACGGGCAGAGGCTTTGCTATGTGTACAATCGAAACATTGGGATCCGGCACGGAAACGAGGTGGTTCGGCATGATATCGCTGGTCTTTCCATTCCACCATGCGGAAAGCTGGTTCAGCACCTGCCCCTTCCACGGGACGGCCGCGAGCACTCTGTCAAATGCCGAGAGCCTGTCGGTGGTGACAATCATGCGCTGCCCGTCTCCAAGCTCGTACCAGTCGCGCACTTTCCCTGAAAGTTTCGCTCTCCCCACTTTCGATTCCGACATTTCCGCGAATGCCTGCGGGAGCATCTGCTCGATCAGCTTGCGTTCGACCATGCGCTCTCCTCCTTACTCAACCCTGTGTCGCATAACGTACACCGTTCCGGAATATGGCAAGCCCTGCGCCTGCCTTTCCCGTCCGGTACGCCCTGGCACCCGCCCCAGAGACAACATTGTCCTCGGGATGCGGCATAAGTCCCAGGACATTGCCCTTCGGGTTGCAGAGGCCGGCGATATCGAGCAGCGAGCCATTGGGATTGTCGGGATAATGTCCATTGGCGGGAGAACCGTCAGGGCGGCAGTACGAAAGTGCGATGAGCCTGTTTTCCGAAAGTGCATCGAGGCGGGACCGATCCCTGCCATACAGCCGTCCTTCTCCATGGGCAACAGGGCAAGAGATGATCTCATCAATTCCCTCAGTCCATATGCAAGGCCCTGGATTTGCCTTGAGCGAAACCCAGCGGCACTCGAAACGGCCTTTTTCGTTTGTGGTAAGTGTCACATAACGTTCCATCGTCGGGGACTCCGGTTTTTTCTCAATGCCCGGAAGTATTCCAGCCCGGACCAGCGTCTGGAAACCATTGCAGATGCCTATGACAGGTTTCCCGCTTTCGACGAAGCGCATTGTCTCATCGCGGAAAAACGACGCGATGTCCAGCGCAAAGAGTGTGCCCGCCCCGAGTGCATCGGCATAGGAGAAGCCGCCCGGAATGACCAGAATCTGCGATTCCTGGAAATACCGCCGGTTTTGCCGCAATTCGTTGATATGGACGATCTCCGCCTCTGCGCCCGCGCACTCAAGCGCAAAGACCACATCACCATCACGGTTTATTCCCGCAGCATGAAGTACAAGAGCTTTTGGTTTCATGGATTGGCCCCTTCGCCAGAATAAGCCGCCGCAAGCCTTTCAATGTTGATAGATGCCATTGTTCTTTCCCCCGAAACAAGCTCCAGCGCGCCCCTGTCCGCAACCTTGCCCGCCCGGACAAAGGGAACATCGCCAAGAATCGCCTCGAATGCGGCCGCGCTGGATTCTTCCACCTCGGCAAGGAAGCATCCGTTCGTCTCGCCAAATAGAAAGCACAAGGGAAAGGACATTTCAGGATTGCGTTCTTCTGCATTGGCGGGGGGTGTGGCAATGCTGCTGCCGAAGCTTTCAATTGCATGCATGTCGAGCACCGCCCCCTTTCCTCCTCCAATGCACATTTCGCTCAAAGCAGCGCCCAGACCTCCGTCGGAAAGATCGTGGCAGGCGAAAACAAGGGAGGATTGCATCGCTTCGAATATTTTTCTGAAGGTTTTTGGCGCCTGTCGCGAAATTCCCGGCCCGGGGCCTCCGGCTGCAGAACCTTTCGCTGCGAAGCCTTTGGCAGCGCGGCCCCTGACGGCGCCAACATCATCGCCGGCAAAAATATCTGCAAATACGGATGCGGCAATCGTTGGACGGAATTCCCCCACGAGATAGAGAAGATTGCCAGCCTTTTTCAGGTCGCTGGTCACCGATTTGCCTATATCTGGGACTACGCCGAATGCCGAAATGAGCAGCGAAGGCGGAACCGCCACCCTTGTTCTGCTTGCATCGGCAAATTCATTGTTGAAGGAATCCTTACCTGAAACGAAAGGCGTTCCGAACATGAGCGCGGCATCGTAACAACCCTTGGCAGCACGGAGCAGCGTCCACAGCTGCTCCGGATTTTTGGGGTCTCCCCAGCAGAAATTGTCGATCAAGGCGATGTGATCAGGATCTGCCCCGACCGCAACGGCATTCCGAAGCGC
>JAJFUL010000299.1 GCA_021372425.1 Spirochaetaceae bacterium | reverse complement strand
ATTGTCGGCTCTTTGCTATAATGTCGCCAAAGGATCGGAAGTTGACCGCGTCCGGTTTTGTCTGACCCAGTAGCTCAGATGGATAGAGCGATTGCCTCCTAAGCAATAGGTCGGGCGTTCGAATCGCCCCTGGGCCATTATAGTATAAGGAATTACAAAATAGTTGATAGTGAGGTGTGAGAAAAAAAATGAGAAAAGCATTTTATCTCCATCGCTGGGACTGGATTTGGCTAATGTTACCGAAAATTTCACATCAAACAGCGCCAAAATAGAGTACTATTTCAAACTGTTCGACTCTTTCTCCAGGTCATCGAAAGGATCGCGCGTGGCTTCGCGGAGGCCTTGGCTGAAATCCTCGACATTACGGGCCAACTCTTCCACGCGTTGCTGCACGGCCTTCAGGGCTGTTTCCCCTTCGGCCTTGCCCGTTTCGCTGCTCAGGATGCGGGCTTTTGCAAGATCGAGCTTGAGCTGGTTGAGCTGGTTTACGCTGGAGCGAAGCCGCAGATTGATGATTTCCTTCTGGTCCTGAAGTGACTTGAACGAAGCTTCCTGCTTTTCGATCTCGGCGATGCTCTCCTCGTATTCCAGGCGGAGCGGCGACTGCGCCTGGTCGCGCTTGGCGATGAGGTTTGCCTTGTCTTTCCGAAGGGCATCCATCGGGATGTCGGCGATTATCGAATCAAGCTCATTGGCGCTTTTGGCGAGTAGCAGGACCTGGTTCACGCATTTCTGGAGATCAGGCCTGATCTCTGTGGCGAGGGCGGGATCCGACTTTTGCAGCGCGTTTTCGATGTCCGCAGCAGAATCAATGGCATCGGCATAAAGGTCCCTATAGCGGCCCAGGTTCTTGGTTTCTGATGAACCGAAATCATCGGAGATGCCTGTATCAAGCGGTGCAGGATGGTCCTTCGCTTGCTGCAGGAACTTTTGTCGCTTCCGTGGATTTGTCGCCACGAACGTTATCAGCTTGGTGACAGTCGAGATTGCCGAAATGCCGACTGGTATCGCAAGCCACGGCGACCAGGGTATGGTGAATGAAGCAATGCAGGTCATGATTGCAGCGAAATTCAGGGTGCCGAAGACGCTTTTTCTTATCGCAAGCCTTTCATCATTGATGGTTTTCAGCTCTTTTGTCTGTTCTTCGCCGAGAGTGCCTACTGCTTCGATTTCCTTGATCTGGCGTGAACTGAGCCTGAGGCTGGACAGAGATTCCAGGATGCCGAGCCCCCAAAGGACACTGACGAAACTGGCCCAGGGTATACCTGCAGTATAACGGGTATTCACGAACCAGAGCACCGCGTTCACGGTCAAGAAGGAGATGATTTCCCCTGGCAGGCCTTTCTTCTTCTTGTCGTGCTTCTCGGTCAACTCATTCTTGTATTTCCTGAAGCTCAGCGGAGGGGCTGAATCCCGTTTCCTGCGACCCCGCCTTTCTTCTTCCCTTTGAGACCTTGGTCCCTCCGGTGATTCTTCGTTTTTCTGATGCCTGCCGGGCAGGAGAATGCCCGACTCAGTAAGCGAATCGATGGCCTCGTCGGCATCGTGGCCATAGTAGCCGAATTCATCCCTTGCCTCATCTGCAGTCAGGCGCCGGCCGCGTTTTTTCGTTTTGAGCAGGATAGCCTTCCGGATTTCAGCTACAGCATCGTCGTCATAGGAATCATCGTTCATGGCAGTGATTAAACCCTATAGCATTTCAAAATTCAATGCAAGACAAGGAATATTGACCCTGGCGACTTTGACCCTGACAATTTCATCGAGCTGGACCGGTTTTCTGCACCGTATGCTTGTTTCGTAACCGAATTCCTTTATGAAGACCCAGGCTTCGCGATCCCGGATTTCAAGGATAGAAGCCTCTCCCTGCCAGTCCATGTGCCGGGAAAGGTATACGGCAATCCAATGGAGGCGTGCATCCCTTTCAGCCTGCCTCGTCTGGCTTGCCGCCTGATTGGAAACCAGGCTGCGCCTTGTAATTTCCTCCTCCTGAAAAGGAGCGACGGCCAGGCCCTGCCCGTCGCAGAGGGCGCGCCTGATCTGGAAGTGGACGAGAAGATCCTGGTAACGCCGCAAGGGGCTCGTGACCTGAGTATAAAAGGAAAGGCCGAGACCCCTGTGTGCAAGACACTCGGTTCCGACTATAGATGCCCGCATGCCTTTTCGGCGCGCATACTGCATGGATAGCGGCGCTTCAGAGTCCATATCGAGAAGAGCCGGGCCCGAAATACTGGGCGATTCCTGGCTGCAGTAGAGGAAAGGCAAGTTTCGCTCCCTGGCCCAGCGGGCAGAAGCCTCTCCGGCAAGAAGCATCATCTCGCGGACCATGCCACTGGACCTGGTCTCCGGAATAGGCATGAATGTAATCGAATTCTCTTCCGCCTTAATGGATATTTCGGGAAAATTGATTTCGACAGCTCCATTGGTTATCCGTTTCAGGCGGCGTAAATGCGCAATTTCGCAAAGCTTTCCAAGCGATGGTTCGCCTTGGTCGATAAGCGTATCTGCCTGTTCATAGGAAAGCCGCGAAACTCTCACCAGACTGGGTGCAATCAGGATGTCCTGTATGGTTCCTTCGCGGTCGATACTGATTTTGAAGGAAAGAGCGGGTGAGGAATCATTCAGGCCGAGCCCCAGCATTGATACTGCTTCGGCAGGAAGCATGGGTATCGTCGCCTCGGGAAGATAGAGGGTTGCCCCCCTTTCCATTGCATTTGTGTCCAGGGCCGATCCAGGCTCGATATAGGCGGAAGGATCGGCGATGTGAACCCAGACAGACTCACCGTCGAAGGAAACGGCATCGTCTGGGTCGTTGGACCATGCGTTGTCGATAGCATA
>JAJFUL010000295.1 GCA_021372425.1 Spirochaetaceae bacterium | reverse complement strand
GGGATGAAACCGCTGCATTTTCCATGTATTCCTCTCAATCTGGAAAATCGGAACGGCTGCCGCCGCCTCGCTTCAAATTGCCACAGCCCCGGCAAGCTGACCGCTCCCCGGTGGCTTTACTTGTCCTCGCGCATATAAGCGTTGCCCAGCTCTGCCGGCCCGCCCACTTTTTTTGAGAGCGCCTCCCACCAGGTCATCAGCACGAGCACCAGGATGGTTCCCAGATAGGGGGCCATGTTGAGAAAGCTCGCCGGTATGGTGGTTCCGCTTGCCTGCAGTCTGAACTGGATTGCGTTGATACCGCCAAAAAGCAAGGCGCCCCAAATCGAACGCGCTGGATTCCACATGGAGAAAATCACGAGCGCGACGACAATCCATCCGCGGCCGCCAGTCAGGTTTTCCGCCCAGCCGGGAGTATATGAAAGCGAAAGATGAGCACCGCCCAGTGCGACCAGCATGCCACCAATTATAGTATAACGATATTTTGTCTTGATCACATCAATTCCCATCGCATCGGCCGTTTTTGGATCCTCGCCAACCGAACGGAGCCAGAGACCTGGCCTTGTCTTGAACAGGAAGAACCATGCGAGGGGAACCAGCAGGTACATCGAATAGGAAATGAGATCCTGCTGGAAGATGGCGCCGATGATGGGAATGTCGGAGAGGCCCGGCACGATGATCGGGGTGAATTTTGCGCCCTTCAGCCCGACCAGCCTGAAGTTGTTGGATGCAGGGCCGAGCCGCTGACCGAGGAAGCTCGCGAAGCCTGTCCCGAAAAGCGTGACGGAAAGTCCTGAAACGACCTGATTGGCCCTCATCGTCACACTGAGGAAGGCATGGATTGCGGCCAGCATGGCACCGACTCCGGCCGCCACCAGCAGGGCCAGCACGAGATTGTGCGTATAGTAAGAGACGGCGAAGCTCGTGACCGCGCCCATCAGCATTATGCCTTCGATACCCAGGTTCAGGATGCCCGAACGCTCGGTCAGAATTTCGCCGATGGTCGCCAGGACGAGACTTGTACCGGCCCTAATCGTTATGGTCAGTATTGAAGTAACCAGGTCCATCATGCGCCTCCTTCTACACAGACAGGCTTCCTGTCGGCCTTGATCCACCGGACACGGTATTCGGTGAAAAGCGAACCGGCGAGCATAGGGAAGAGAATCAGACCCTGTATGACGGTACCGACTGCCGAAGGCAGGCCCATCATCAGCTGGACCTGGTCGCCGCCGACCATGATGCCTGCCATGATCAGTGAGACAAAGGGAACCGCCAGGGGATTGAGCTGTGACATCCACGCGATGATGATGGCCGTATTGCCATAGCCCAGACTCAAGCCCTGCTGGAGCCTGTGCGAAATCCCAGTGACCTCGCATGCGCCCGCAAGGCCGCTAAGCGCACCAGAGACCAGCATCGTGAGCATGATTGTCCTCTCGACCGAAATGCCCTGGTATCGGGCAGCCTTGGGACTCGCTCCGATGATCGAGATTTCAAAGCCCCAGCGGGTCCGCCTCAGCACAATCCAGAGAATGAGGGCAAGAGCGATCGCAAAGAAGAGGCCGGCATGCGCCCTGCCTGCAATCCTGGGCAGCCACGCATTTTCCGGGAATGGCGCCGAGCCGGGGAAGCCATAGCCCTTCGGGTCGCGCCAAGGACCATAATAAAGGTATTCCGAGAAAAGAATTGCCACATAATTCAACATGAGAGTGACGAGCGTTTCGTCCACCTTGAGCCTGGTCTTGAGGAAGGCCGGAATCCCGGCCCAAAGCGCTCCTGAGACACAACCTGCCAGAAGGGCTACGACGAGCAGAAGGGGCCCCTGGATGCCGTTGCCCCAGAAAAGCGCGACCCATGCAGTTGCGACTCCGCCCATGGTCAGCTGGCCTTCCGCACCGATGTTCCAGAACTTGAGCTTGAAGGCGAGGGCAACGCCAAGTCCCGTCAACATGAGGGGAATGGCCTTGACCAGCGTCTCGGAAAATCCATTCATCGAACCGAAGGCGCCTTTGAACATGGCCGCAAAAGTAGTAAAGGGGTTGCTGCCGAAAACCGCCAGCATAATGCCGCTCAGGAGCAGCGAAATGAGAAATGATATGATGGGAACAAGGAACTGTGCTCCGATGGAGACATTCTTGCGTTTTTCGAATACCATTTTCATGAGTTGCTCCGGTCGCAGGAATTTGAAGGCTGTACGCCGGCCATAAGGAGGCCCAGCGTTTCCACATCGGCCGATCCTCCAGGCAGGACAGCCATGATGGATCCTTCGAACATGACGGCGATAGTGTCGGCCAACTGTTCGAGTTCGTCGATATCCTCGGAAACGAAGAGCACGCCGAGCCCCTGATCGCGCTGGGACACCAACTGCCGGCGTACAGCCTCGGTCGCGCCCACATCGAGACCTCGCGAGGGGTAAACCGCAATGAGGAGGTTCCTGCAGGCCGTGATTTCGCGTGCCAATATGGTCTTCTGCACATTGCCGCCCGAAAGGAACTTGACGCGGGTCTCCGTGGAAGGCGTGGAAATCCTGAAAGCTTCGATGAGCCGTTTTGCGAACGCAGAGATGCGGCTGGGAAAGAGCAGGGCACCTGTCGACAGCGGCTTTTTCCTGTATTCCTTCATCACCAGGTTGGATGCCACGCTCATGTCGCCTACCGCGCCAACCTGTGATCGGTCCTGCGGTACGTGTGCGACGCCCGCCTTGATGACCTGGAGCGGCTTGGCATTCGTGAGATCCTTTCCGCCAATTTTCACCGAACCCGAGGTAACCTTTCTGAGACCGGTGATGACCTCCGCAAGTTCTCGCTGGCCATTTCCCGCAACTCCCGCGATGCCGACGATTTCGCCGGCCCGCACGTTCAGGTTGATGTTCTTGAGCGCCGCCAGGCCACGGTCATCCTGGGCGCATACTTTTTCCAGTTCCAGAATCGCAGGTCCGGGGCTGAAAGGCTTCTTTTCGATCTCGAAGAGGACTTCACGCCCGACCATGAGCCTTGCGAGTTCCTTCGGGGAGGTGGCAGCGGTTGGAAGCTCCGCCACGACCTTGCCTTTGCGCAGGACCATAACCTGATCGGAGAAAGTCATGACCTCTTCCATCTTGTGCGTGATGAAAATGGCGGATTTCCCTTCCGAACGCATGCGGTGGATAATCTTGCTGAGTTCCTCGGATTCCTGTGGCGTCAGTACTGCGGTCGGCTCATCCAGGATCAGAATCTCGGCTTTGCGGTACAGCAGCTTCAGGATTTCAACTCGCTGCTGCTCGCCTACGGACAGTTGCCAGATACTTGCGTCGGCATCGACCTTGAGCGAATAGGTCTCTGAAAGCTCGAGCACTTTTTTCCGGATCTTCTTCATGTCAGGGATGAAGCCCTGATCTTTCATGCCAAGGATAATGTTTTCAAGAACGGTCATGGAATCCACCAGCTTGAAGTTCTGGTGCACCATGCCGATACCTAGTTTCTGCGCATCGTTCGGGCTGGCGATATGTACGCGCTGGCCGCGAATTTCGATTTCTCCCGAGTCGGGCCGATAAAGGCCGCAGAGGATATTCATGAGCGTGCTCTTGCCCGCTCCATTTTCGCCAAGCAGCGCCAGGACCTCGCCGCCATAAAGCTCAAGATCGACACAGTCATTGGCCACTACGCCGGGGAAGGATTTGCATATTCCCTTCATCGTGACCAAAGGCTGGCTGGAGTTTTCTTTCATCTAATGTTGCCTTGGATGGATTTGCCACGAACCGCGGCATTCCCGCTGGATCAATACATAAAAGAAAACCGGCATTGGAGCTTTTCGAGCTGCAATGCCGGTTTTCATCATGCCTTACTGGACTTTTCCAACTACGCCTTCGACAAACCAATCCATTGCGCTCTGCTTGTCATCGGGGATGACCTGACCGGCGGCATAGACTACTTTGCCGTTTTGGTCCTTGATCGGACCGGTGAAGATGCTCCATCCGCCAAGGATCTTCTTCTTTGCAGCTTCCACTTCGCTCTGTACCGATGCGGGAACCTTGGAGCTTATGGAAGAGAGCTGGACCACGTTGTCCTTGAGCCCGCCCCAGTATGCGTGCGTCTTCCATTTGCCGTCCAGGGCATCCTGGATGGTTTTCGTCAGATAGGTTTCCCAGTTCCACGTTGCGCTTGCGAGGACAGAATCGCCGACAAACTTGCCCATGTCGGAATCATAGCCGATTGAGTATTTTCCGCGCTCCTGGGCTGCTTTCTGCGGTTCGGTGGTATCCTGGTGCTGGGCGATGATGTCGGCGCCGGAATCGAGAAGAGCGACTGCCGCCTCACGTTCCTTGACGGGATCATACCAGGTGTTGGTCCAGACGACCTTGACCTGGGCCTTGGGATTGACCGACCTGACACCGAGGGTGAATCCATTGATGCCGCGGACGACTTCGGGGATGGGGAATGCTGCCACATAGCCGATCACATTGGATTTGGTCATGCGGCCGGCGATGATGCCGGTGAGATAGCGCGCTTCCTCGATGCGCCCGAAGTAGGTGGCCATGTTGTCTGCTGTCTTGTAGCCAGAGCAGTGCTCGAAAATGACGTTCGGGAAATCTTTTGCGACGGCGACGGTCGGGTCCATGTAGCCGAAGCTGGTGGTGAAGATCATATCGAAGCCGGCGGTTGCGTACTGGCGGATGACGCGTTCGGCATCCGGGCCTTCCGGCACGTTCTCGATGTACTTTGTTTCAATCTTGTTGCCAAAGGCTTTCTGGATAGCGAGGCGACCTCTTTCCTGCTCATAGGTCCACCCCATATCTCCGGGGGGACCAATGTAGACAAAGGCGATCTTCAAAGGCTTTTTAGCCTGGGCAACAATTGGCGATACCATGGCAAATACCATGGCGAAAGCCAGGAGACCAAGGACGAGCTTTTTCATCGACGACTCCTCTTTCCATTAAATTCGGCAATGGGCATAGCCCAAGGGCGTCTAGGACGTAGATAAAATACTAAACTCGGCCTTGATTCCTGTCAAATAGTATAACTGCGCGAAAATCCCTATTGTGTAATGAAAGCCTCGGCGCTAGCCCCAGGGACTGATTTGGCTGTGGAAAGCCATTTCTTGGCATCTTCTCGACTTGTATAGGGGCCGACTCTGACTTGATAGTAACTTTTGCCATCGATGTCCCGAATCGAGATGGTGGCAGAAATATTTTTCTTCTGGAACTCGCTGAGGAGAGAATCTGCGCCACTCTTGGTACGGAAGCTTCCTGCCTGGATCCAGTAATTGCCGGATGCCGGCTTGACGGCTTGGGAGGTCGTTGTCTTGGGTTTGGCCACCGTCGTGGTCGTCGTCGCTGGCTTTGCGGCTGGCTTTGCAGCCGGCTGAACCGTCGTCGCGGTAGTTGGCGGACTCACGATGGCGGGCGACTGGGTGCTGGATGAAGGTGTGGAAGTGCGCGTCGTCGGTGTGGCGGGCTGGCTGCCGGACTGGTCTCCATAAAGTATTATGATGTCGCCTGATGAATTGGTCGAAGTCGTCTGCGTGGCGGGTGCCTCGCTTGTCATTCCAGGCTGACCTGCCAGGTAATCGGAAGGATTCTCCGGTTTTGGCTCGGCCTTTCCTTTAATGTCGAAAGGAGTCGCCTGCGCGCTCCTGGAGGGAGCGAAGAGGAAAAAAGCAGCACCGAGCACGATAAGTACGAATATGCTGATCGCAAGAACCAGCCACAGGCCTTTTTTGCCATTTCCGGACATAGTTTGAACTCCATGGGAAGGGTGATTTGCTGGCCGGAGTCTTGCCGGCCATGGTACACCTTCTCTTCAGAATATCGGAAGTTCCCGCGTTCAGTGTAGGACAATTTTCCGGTCAAGCAGAAGACCGATGCGTTTTTCCAGCTGTTCGGGACTGCCGTTGTTGTCCATGAAGATGACCTCTGGGCCATTCTTCGGCCGCATCTTCCAGAGATAGCGCTGGCTGCGCACCCTCTTGACGACGTCGGCCGCCCCGAAGCCGTCGCGCTGCCGGCCTCTTCTTATACGGGTGCAGAGCGAGGCCCTGACTTCTATGACGAAGTCGCATTTGGCGACTTCATAGGGATATCGGTAGAGAAGTGTTGCGTTGATGCAAGCCTTCCTGCTCGCATCGATCTCCTTGTCCAGCAAGTCCATGATGACAGGGTGGACAATCGATTCGTGAAGCCGCAGCTTGGCCTTATCGGCGAAAACGATAGAGCCGAGAGCACTTCTGTTGACGCTGCCGTCCGGGTTAAGAATGCCTTCGCCGAAGGTCCTGGCGAGCTCGGGAGCGCAGGTCGAGAGCGCTTCGTGCGCAAGGAGGTCGGCATCGATGACATTGAAGCCACGGGCGGCGATGCTTTTCCCGACCTGGTTCTTGCCCGAGCAGTAGCCGCCGGTCAGGCCGATGATATGACGGCTCAATGCATCTCTCCCCAGGTAAACGCTGTTTCGATGCTGACGCGCAGGGGAACGGAGAGCTGGGCCGCCGATTCCATCTCGCGTTTTATGAGCGTGGAGGCCTCCCCGACACGGGCAGAGGGCGCCTCGAAGACGAGTTCGTCGTGTACTTGCAGCAGCATTTTCACTTCGGGGAGCTCGCGGGCGAGCGCATCCTGCACGATGAGCATCGATTTCTTGACGATATCCGCCGCGCTGCCCTGGATGGGGGTGTTCACGGCGACTCGCTGGGCTGCCTGGCGCTCGGTCTTGTTCTTCGAGTTGATCGCGGCGATTTTTCGTCGTCTTCCAAAAAGAGTCGTGGCATAGCCGCTGCGCTCGGTCTCGGAAATCGTCTTCTGGATGAACTCGGCGACGCCCGAATAGGTCGAGAAATACGTGTTGATGAAAGCCTGCGCCTTGGCATTGGGGATGCCCAGGTCGCGGGCCAGGCGGAAGGCGCTCATGCCGTAAATGACGCCAAAGTTGATGGTCTTGGCGATGCGGCGATTTTCGGGGGTGACTTCAGCTTCCGGAATGCCGAAAATGAGCGCGGCGGTGCGCCGGTGGATATCAACGCCTTCCCTGAAAGCGGCGATGAGGTTCTGGTCGCCTGAAAGGTGGGCCATGACAACAAGCTCGATCTGCGAATAATCGCCGGAGATCAACAAGTTCCCCGGGCCGGCCGTGAAAGACGAGCGGATCCGCCGCCCCTCTTCTTCGCGCACCGGTATGTTCTGGAGGTTCGGGTCCCGGCTGGAAAGGCGCCCTGTGGCGGCACCAGTTTGGATGTACGTGGTGTGGATGCGGCCAGAGCGCTCCGCGAGTTCAGACAGCGTATCGACATAAGTGCTCTTCAACTTGGAGAGCGTACGCTGGCGAAGAATCAATTGGGGCACCGGATCGAGCGGCGCGAGTTCCTCCAGCACTGCCGTATCGGTGGAAAAACCGGTCTTGGTCCTTTTCTGTACGGGAAGCTTACGTTCCGTGAAGAGCACCTCCTGCAGCTGCTTGGTGGAGGCAAGATTGAATTCATGGCCCACGAGCTGCCAGACCTGCCGCTCGATGTCGGCAAGTTCGCTGACAAGTTCGACGCCGTAATCCTTCAGTTCCTTCGCATTGACCACAATGCCGGTCTCTTCCATATCGACGAGCACGGGAATGAGCGGCATTTCGAGCGAATAGAAGATGCTGTCCAGTTTTTCCTCCTCGAGCTCGCCTTTCAGGTGGCAATACAGCCTGAAAGTGAAATCCGCATCCTCGGAGGCATATTGGAGCGCCTGTGCGATCGGAACCGAATCGAAGGTCTTGCCTTTTTCGACGACATCCTCGTAGCTGAGGCCCGAAATGCCCAGCAGCCTTTCGGAGAGGCTCTCGAGCGAGAATGAGTTCGATTCGCTGTCGATAACCCAGGCTGCAATCATCGTGTCGAAGATGTTGCAGGCAAGCTCGACGCCGATGCGGCGCATGATGTGCATATCGAACTTGATATTGTGCCCGATGACTGTCGCGCCGGGTGAAAAAAGACGCGAAAGCTGGCGCTGTGCGATTTCGGTGGAAATTGTCGGGGAATCCGGGCTGCGCAGGGGAATATAAAATGCTTCGCCCAGCACATGCGAAAGCGAAAATCCCACAAGACCGGCCGTAATGCAGTCCAGACTGTCCGTCTCGGTGTCGAAAGCGAAAAGCCCTTTAGCCCTGCAGACATCAACCAGGGCAGCCAACTCCGCTTCGCCCGTGATGACTGAATAGTGGCCCTTTTCGCTTTTGGGCGCTTCCGGGCAGATGCTTGCCGCCGTCATTGGCCCTTGCGCCGGCGCAGCCCCTTCCATCTGTTCCGGCCTTTTTCCGTTTTTTCCCGGCATTTCCAGGGACAGCTCGGTCTGCACTGCGGCGGGCGCCACGAGACTGCGCATGCCTTCGCGCAGGAAGAGCGGGGAGGCTGTCTGGCGGTCCAGGGCCTGGATGGCGAATTCGTCGAGCGATGTTATTCCAAGGTCCAGCGAATCCTGCAGTGTGATGAGCGTACGGGAAACTTCCGCGCTTTCCCTGCCGGCCTCGAGCTTCGCGCGCAGCGAATCGGGCTTGACCACGGAGAGATCACTGTAGATGGCATCCAGGGAACCGAATTGGGTCATCAGTTTGAGGGCGGTCTTGTCGCCTATTCCCATCACTCCCGGCACATTGTCCGAGGCATCGCCGGTCAGCGACAGGTAATCGAGGATGGCCTTGGGCTCGACGCCCCATTCTTCCCTGACACCTGCCTCATCGACTTCGTGGAAGCTGAAACCTTCCTGAGGCCGCAGGGCTTTTACCCCGTCGCCCACAAGCTGGAGGAGATCTTTGTCTCCGGTGATGATGTAGCAATTCCTGCCATCCCGCTTGCACCAGGATGCCAGGGTCGCAATGACATCGTCAGCCTCGTAGCCTTCTTTTCTGAGGATCGGCACCTTCAGTGCGCCGAGAATTTCCTCGACGACGGGGACTTCGCTGATGAGATCCTCCGGCGTCTTCTGGCGGGTTGCCTTGTAAGCTTCGTACATCTCGTGGCGGAAGGTCTTGCCTTTCGAGTCGAAGACGGCGGCAAACGCCTTGGGCTGACGCTGGTCGAAAAGGGAGAAGAGAAACCTGAAGAATCCATAGACCGCCGAGACGTTTTCGCCCGACGAATTGCGCAAGGGCCTGTTGATGAAGGCGAAGTACGAACGATAGACAATTGCATAGGAATCGAGGAGATAAAGATCGGGTTTCATGGCTGCTCCATCATCGGGCCTTCTTGGATTCTTCGTAGGTCTCGATGATCTGGTAAGCTGTGTTGATCCTTGTTGTCGTTTCGGTTGCCTTCTTGAGCGCTTCCGGGGAGCTGTTGTTTTTGTCCGGGTGGTATTTGAAAAGCAGTTTCTTGTAAGCAGTCCGGACTTCAGAGAATGGAGTGAATGGCGCAAGGCCGAGGTATTTGTAAGCTGCAACTATCGCCGAATAGGTGGTCTCATCGCCGGGGCCGGAGCCGCTTCTGGCGCGACGCTCCCATTCCGCCCTCTCCCTGCGTTCGCGCGCCTCGCGTTCCTTCTGTTCCCTGGCTTCGCGCTTTTCAGTCTCGGTCCTGCCCGTGTCCAGAAAATCATCGAGTTCTGCCATCGCCGCATCGAAATCCGGATTGCCGGAGCGGGAGGAAGGCCGTCTTGCCTGCTGTTGTTCCTTGTAGTCCGCGCCATCGACAGTTGCGTTCACCCATGATCTGACGAGTCTCTCCAGCCGGTCCAGAATCTGATCCACCACGCGCTCCTCATGTTTATGATGCCACTACTCTAGCGCAGGGGAGGGGTCATTTCAATGGCCGGATCCATGAGGCAGGCCGGCATCGGTCGCTATCCTTCCCTGCCTGCGCCATTTTCGGTACAATGATTCCTGGAATGAATGATCCAATCAACAAAAGGGGCAGCAAGCCTGACGGAAAGGCCGCGGTCGTGGTCGTAGGCGGCGCCAATCTCGATATACAGGGCATATCGTTCGCCGATTTCGTCAGCGGCGATTCCAACCCGGGAATAATAAGGCGCTCAGCAGGCGGGGTGGGTCGCAACATAGCGGAAAACCTGGCCAGGCTCGGCATGGATGTTTCGCTTGTCAGCGTTTTCGGCGACTCCGACGAAGGCCGGCTGCTGCGTGAAGATTGCCGTCGCAAAGGCATCGATGTCAGCCAATCGCTGCTGGTCGATGGTCGGACGCCGACCTACCTGGCGGCGATGGACAGCGCAGGTGCCTTGATCGGCGCGGTCGCGGACATGGGCGCAATGGATATGCTCAAGCCGGATCAACTTGAAAAAAGGCAGGACCTGTTTGATGCAGCCGATTATCTGGTTGCGGACACCAATATCCCTGCGGAAAGCCTCCTGTGGCTGGCGGATCACTATGGCCGCTCCGGCTGGGCCGGAGGCGGGGGCAAGCGGCATAACGGGGGCAAGTGGCGTGAAAGAGAAGGAAGCCGCGCTCCGCTGCTTTTCCTCGATACAGTCTCATGCACAAAGGCCCTGCGTGCCTGCGGCATGCTGGGCGCCTGCGCCTGTGCCAAGCCAAACAGGGCAGAGTGCGGCGTCATCGCTGGGATCGACACGAGTGACCCTGTCAGACTTTCTGCGGCCTTGCGCCAGAAGAACGAAATGCCTGCCGAACTCTACCTTTCGATGGGGGAGGGAGGCATCTATTTTTGTCCAGAAGAAGGAGAGCCCGGGCTCGTGACTTTGCCTAAAGCCTCGCTCTGCCCTAAGCCGATCAACCGATCGGGAGCCGGGGACGCGGCACTGGCAGCGATCCTTTGGGCCAGCGCCAAAGGCTTCCCTCCCGTAGAGAAAACACGGTATGCTTTGACGGCATCCCTGCTGACAGTGGCATCCGGGAATCCTGTCAGCGAAAGACTCGATGAGGTGACGCTCCTGGCCGAAAAGGCGAGGATGTTCGGAGCCTAGGGCGGAAGACACAAGCTCACGACGCACTATATGCCCGGACACTTGGTAAAAGGAGAAGAATATGAACCAGTACCTCGATATTTCAGATGAAGTGCAGGCTGCCCTTTCGGCGGGCGAACCTGTGGTGGCCCTTGAATCGACCATAATCAGCCATGGCATGCCCTGGCCGCAGAATTTGGAGACAGCCCGCGCAGTCGAGGCGGTCATCCGCGATGCGGGTGCAACGCCGGCGACAATCGCCATCATCGATGGAAGGCTGAAGGCCGGGCTCTCTCCGGAGGAACTGGAAACACTCGCACGAAAAGGCCCAGCGGCAACCAAGGCTTCGCGGCGCGATTTTCCGCGCCTGCTTGCGGAAAAGGGCCTCGGAGCCACCACTGTCGCCGGCACCATGATCGTCGCCTCCATGGCCGGGATAAAGATTTTCGCAACCGGCGGCATCGGCGGCGTCCATCGCGGCGCGGAAACGACCTGGGATGTCTCCGCCGATCTTGTGGAACTGGCCAGGACCGATACGGCTGTAGTCTGTGCAGGTGCCAAGTCCATCCTCGACCTTGCTAAAACGCTCGAGTTCCTGGAAACGCGCGGCGTTCCCGTCATCGGCTACAGGACTTCCGAGCTTCCCGCTTTCTATACGAGCCATTCAGGACTCGTACTCGAGGAAAGGGCCGACAGTCCGCAGGAAATCGCCGCAATGCTCACGGCCAAATGGGCGGCCGGCCTTTCAGGCGGCGTCGTCGTCGCCAACCCGATTCCTGAGCAGTACTCGCTTCCGCAAGGGGTCGTCAATCCCGCCATCGAACAATCCGTGGCAGAGGCAGAGAAAGCCGGCATCAAAGGCAAGCAATTGACGCCTTATCTGCTCAAGCGGATCAGCGAGATCACCGGCGGCGAAAGCCTCGAATCCAATATCGCGCTCGTCAAGAACAATGCGCGGCTCGCGGCGGAAATCGCCATCGCTTACGCGCAGGAAACGGTGGAAGTGCCGGAATTCTGAAGGCTGCCGGCACCCGTTGACGGGCCGCTTGGGCGGCGATAATATCTGGCGCACGCGGTCGTAGTCCACCCGCGAGATCAAAACAGGAGGTACTCCCATGGAAAGGGAGCGTTTTAGCTATTCTCCATTGTTTTTCGTGCTTTTCGCGCTTTTCCTTACAAGCCTGCTCGTCTCGAACATCATCGCAGGCAAACTCATCCAGGTAGCAGGCACCGTTCTTCCGGCCGCGGTCATACTTTTCCCGATCACCTATATTCTTGGGGACGTATTCACCGAGGTCTATGGGTTCAGGAGAACGCGGATAGTCATCTGGCTTGGCTTCGCCGCGAATCTCCTCATGTCCGCGATATTCCTGATCGTGGTTGCCCTGCCGTACCCTGAGTTTTTCCAGAACCAGAGCGCTTTTGCGACGGTACTCGGCATGACGCCGCGCATCGTTCTTGCGTCGCTTGCAGGCTACTGGGCAGGCGAATTCGGCAACTCCATCGTGCTGTCCGTCATGAAGAAAACGATGGGCGGCCGGCACCTGTGGATGCGGACTATCGGATCCACCATCGTGGGAGAAGGCCTCGATACGGTCCTTTTCATCGCGATCAGCTTCTGGGGTACGATGCCGAACAGCGCGCTTTTTCAGATGATGCTCGCCCAGTATCTCTTCAAAGTGTTGTATGAGGCCGTGTTTACGCCTTTTACCTATCTTGTCGTCGGCAAGGTGAAGAAGTGGGAGAAAATCGATACCTTCGACAACGATGTCGCCTATAACCCATTCAAATTGAAGGGATGACAATCCCGGGAGAATAATCATGGCAGAATATGAATTCAAATCGCTCGGAAAAACCGCGCGCCAGCCGAGCCGGACGCTCGAAACCTTTCCCGCTCCGGCCGGGGTCACCAAGGTTGTGCTCGAAAGTGACGAAGTGACAAGCCTTTGTCCCGTTACGGGCCAACCCGACTGGGAGACTGTGCGGATTGAGTTCGAGCCCGATAAATATTGCATCGAATCGAAAAGCCTCAAGCTCTATTTCTGGTCATTCAGGGAAGAGGGGCTTTTCTGCGAATCCTTTGCAGCGCGGGTTGCGCAGGATATCTATGCCGCCTGCGCGCCCAAGTGGGTCAAAGTCACCGTGACGCAGCGCCCCCGTGGAGGAATCACGATCAGCGCGGAATCGGCGCTGCCGGAGCAGACCTCCCGATCGTAATTGCGTCAGGAGGAATGCATAGCCTCACTTTCTCTCCCATAGGAGGGAAACGGGTATGTGAGTCGTTCAGGCAGTCCACCGATACATTTGTGCCGCCGACCGATACGATCACGCGGACAATTGACCCTAAGAGTTTTATATCCACCACCTTCCCTTCGAGTGCGAGCCCTTTTCCGCCAAACGATAGCTCCTCCGGCCGCAGATTGAGGCGGATCACTTCGCCTGCCTCCGCATCGAGCGGCCGTCCCATCTGCAACGTTTGGCCTGCCGTGCCCACGATGCCAGCCGCAGGGTCCAGGACCGTTGCAGCGAGACTATTGAGCGTTCCCACGAAACCCGCCACATAGGGTGTCGCCGGCTGATTGTATATTTCGAAGGGCGTACCTATCTGTTCGATGCGTCCATCCTTCATGATCGCCACCCTGTCGGAGATGGAAAGCGCCTCTTCCTGATCGTGGGTGACGTAGATGGTCGTAATGCCGAGCTGGCGCTGTATTGACCGTATGTCATCGCGCAGCTGCAACCGGATTTTTGCGTCGAGGGCGGAGAGAGGCTCGTCCAGAAGAAGGGCTCGCGGAGCTATGGCAAGCGCCCTGGCGAGGGCTACGCGCTGTTGTTGGCCCCCCGAAAGCTGGTGGGGGTATCGATGCGCAAATTCCTCCATATGGATCAGTTCGAGCATTTCATCGATCCGCGCCTCGGCTTTTCGTTTCGGCATTTTCATGACCTTGAGGCCAAAACCAATGTTGCCCCTCGCGGTCATGTTGGGGAAAAGCGCATAGTTTTGGAATACCATGCCAAGATTGCGCCGGTTTGCCGGAACTCCTGCCATATCCACCCCTCCAATTAGGACATTCCCCTCCGAAGGGGTTTCAAACCCGGCAATCATACGGAGCGTTGTTGTCTTGCCACATCCCGAGCCCCCAAGCAGAGATACGAATTCGCCCTCGTGGATCTCCAATGAAAGACCCCGTACGACCATAGTCTGTCCGAAATTTTTTACAATATTGCAGAGTTCGATAAAAGCCATTGTTGCCACGCCTTTTTTCAGTGAATACCACCGATATTGGAACTTTGCTGTGACGTTCCCCGGCTCAGAGCCTGAATCAGACCAATCAATCCCCAAGTAAAAGAGAAGCTCAAAATTGCCAGGGCTGTCGGTTCGTACGCGCGATTTCGTCCCATAAGTGCCATATAGGGCCCGAAAGCCGGCCATCCAAGAAGAGAACTTAAGGTGAGTTC
>JAJFUL010000290.1 GCA_021372425.1 Spirochaetaceae bacterium | reverse complement strand
GATGGACCGGGCATACTCGGCGAGGAGCTTCTTTGTCGTATCCTCAAGGTTGAGGGCAAGAAACAGCCTGTGCATTTCGTCATCATGATGGATGAGCGCGGAGCTTTTTACAAGGCCTGCGCAATCCCTGTCTGCAAAGGTAACGGCTTGCTTCAATTTTTATGCGGAGCCAGTTTCCCTTGACGGGAGGCAGCGGCGCATCTATGCTGTTAAAACTCCGAATCGTGGAAAGGAGTACGAAATGAAATCCAGAATCAGCATCATCTTCATGATTGCTGCGGGATTGGTGTTAGGTACTGTTCCCTCGGCATGGTCGCAGAACCAGCGCATCAAGCTGGCAACCACGACTTCGACCGAACAGTCCGGCCTGCTGGCATGGATGCTTCCCGTATTCGAGAAGCAGAGCGGTTACAAGGTGGATGTCATCGCTGTGGGAACTGGCGCCTCGCTCAAGATCGCCGAGAATGGAGATTGCGATATCGTGCTCGTGCATGCCCGATCCCTCGAGGATGCCTTCATGGCGGCCGGTTATGGCTCGGAACGCCGTGATGTCATGTACAACGACTTCATCGTCCTTGGACCGGAAAACGATCCCGCAGGAATCAGGAATGCAGGCAGCGCAATCGAAGCCTTTTCGCGCATCGCGGGAAAGAAGGCGGTCTTCGTCTCGAGAGGCGACAATTCCGGCACGCATGTGAAGGAAAAGGAAGTCTGGCAAGCGGCCAAGATCATCCCAGCGGGGTCCTGGTACAAGGAAGCGGGGCAGGGGATGGCCCAGGTCATTCTTATGGCTGGACAGATGGGCAGCTATACGCTTGCTGACCGGGCGACCTGGCTCGCCGTCAAAAAGCAATCGCCGGACCTTGCTATACTTTTCGAAAAGGATCCCGTGTTGCTCAATCCCTATGGCATCATAACAGTCAGCCCGGAAAAATGGCCTTCAGTCAATGTGGCCGGTGCCAAGGCGCTGATGGACTTTTTCACCGGCCCGACCGGCAAAGGTCTCATCGAGTCATACAAGATAGGCGGCGAGCAGTGTTTCTTCCTGTCCATCTGATCCATACTGACGGCAAACCAGTGGAAAGCGCCTGCAGGGACCGCTGAATGGCGCATGCATTTGGACTCCTGTTTTCGGGGGATCCCGAGACCTGGGGTATCATAGGCCGCAGCCTTATTTTTTCCGGGCTTGCCACCTTCTTCTCGCTCATACCCGGTATTCCGCTCGGGATTTTCATGGCGTGGAAAGGAAGCAAACCTAGGCGGGCGCTGGCGACATTCATCCATGCAATTTCGGCTTTGCCGACCGTCGTAATCGGGCTTTTCATCTACAGCCTGATTTCCCGCTCCGGTCCCTTGGGTGGAGCTGGCTTTCTCTACGCGCCTGCTGGCGTGGTGATTGGCCAATTTTTCCTGGCAACGCCCCTGGTCGCATCGGTTACCTATGCAGGGGTTTCGCGGCTGGATACCAGGTTCAAGGAGACGCTGGTAACGTTGGGCGCTTCACCTTGGCTGGAATTCTGCGCCACGATGCGCGAGGCGAAGACGACAATGCTCACATCGGCGGTACTTTCCTTTGGCCGGGTCATTGGCGAGGTGGGAGTATCGACGATGCTGGGGGGCAATATCCGCGGCTTTACCAGAACGATGACGACAGCCATAGCCCTCGACGCGGCGAAAGGGGAGTTCGAGCAGGCTCTGTCACTGGGTCTTGTGTTGCTGATCATTTCAGTCGTGATAAACACGGCTGCGAACAGGCTGGCAGACCATGCATGAGATTCCGCTTTATTCCGCTGAAGGCCTGATGCTGCGCTATGGCCCGATAGAGACCGGCTGGTCTCTACGGATTCCTATGCTCGAACTTGCGGAAAATGAAAGCGTCATGATCCTTGGCCCCAACGGATCGGGCAAGACGACTTTTCTCAAGCTGCTGGACGACTTGCCTTTCGAGGATTCGGGAGGCGCAGAGTTTTCAGGAGAGCTGCGGTTCCGAGGCGAAGTCGTGCGAAAAGACGGGAATTGCATGCATCCGCGATCACTGCGTGAAAAGGCGGTCTATCTTCATCAGCATCCCTGCATACTGGCAGGGAGTGTCGCTGGAAACCTGTCGTTCGCCTGCAGGGCGAGAAAATTGCCGCGCGATACTTGGGGAATGGCGACAGGAAAAGCTCTGAAGCTGGTCGGCCTTCAGGGCTACGAATCCAGGAATGGAAAAAGTCTTTCCGGCGGCGAGTCCCAGCGGCTTGCGCTCGCCAGGGCTTTGATTGCAGATCCTCCCGTGCTTCTGCTTGATGAACCCACGGCAAGCGCCGATGAGTCTTCCAGGGAGCGAATCATGGAAATACTGTGTGAGCGCGCAAAAAGCGGCAGGACGGTGATATTCAGCACGCATGACAGGAAACTGATGCGCCGGCTTGCCGGCCGTGTCATTGAATTCAGAAATGGCGCGATAGTGGGCGATTCCAGGAGTTGTGAATGACATTGAGGTATATTCACCCGGATGAAGCGATCCGACTTGTAAGAGCTGCGGCACAGACTGCTTTCCCTGTCCCTCGGACAGAGATTGTAAGGCTGCAGGATGCTCTGGGGCGAAGGCTGATCAAAGCTTTGTCTTCGCCTATTGACCATCCGCCTTTTGACAAGTCCGCGATGGATGGATTTGCATATGCAAGGAAGCCCGGAGCCAGGGCCTACCGTGTTGTGGAGACGGTTGCGGCCGGGGAAAAAGGGCAGAGTGAACTGGACGAAGGCGATGTCGTTCGCATAATGACGGGCGCACCAATACCGGCGGGAGCAGATGCCGTGCAGAGGATTGAATGGACCGAATCCGCAGGGCAGGACCTCGACGGCTGTCCTCTCGTCAGGTTTACGGATGAAGAGACACTCAGCAACATCATAAGGCGAGGGGAGAACCTTGAAGCCGGGGAGCCCTTGCTCGGGCCGAGACTGCTTTTGCCACAGGATATAGGGATTTTGGCGGCGGGTGGAATCGCGGAAGTTGAGGTAGCCGCAAAGCCCAGGCTGATTGTCATCTCTACGGGAGACGAAATCTGCACCCAGGGTGAAGCGCTTGGACAGGCGTCAATTTATGATTCGAATGGCCCGCAGCTTCGGGCCCAGGCAGAGGCCTTCGGCTGCAATTCCGAATATCGCGGAATCGTCCGCGACAATGAGGAAGAGCTGGCAGAAGTCTTTGGCAAAGCCCTGGATGAGGCTGACATAGTCCTTGTCTCAGGCGGCGTTTCTATGGGTGATTTCGATTATGTACCACCGATAATGGTGAAGCTTGGCGTAAAGCCAGTCTACCATTCGCTTGCGATGCGGCCAGGCAAGCCGAGCTTTTTCGGCATGCGCGGCCAGACCTCAGTTTTCGGCCTGCCTGGGAATCCTGTCTCTACGTTCGTGAATTTCGAAGTGCTGGTGAAGCCATATATCCGTGCCATGACCGGCATGGAAAATGCTCCGGAGTATCTGCCGGTCAGGCTTGACAGGGCGCTTGTCCGCACAGCCGGCGACAGGGTCGAATTCCTGCCTGCCACGCTGCATATGGACGGTACAACGTTGTGCGCTACACCTTTGGAATATCACGGTTCATCGATGATTACGGTACTGGCATCGGCATCGGCTCTGCTACGGATGGAAATTGGCCAGACCAGGGCCGAAGCAGGGGAAACAATCAATGCAAGATTCATACGGCCGTGAAATTTGCTATCTGCGGATATCGGTGACTGACCGCTGCAATCTGCGCTGTCGCTATTGCATGCCGGAAGAAGGCGTCCCTTTCCTCCCGCATGAAGAAATCCTGCGCTACGAAGAGATTGCGGAAATAGTCAAAGTTGCGACAACTCTTGGCTTCACGAAGATCCGTCTGACGGGAGGTGAGCCTCTTGTCAGGAAGGGCCTTGTCCATCTTGTGGAGATGCTTGCCTGCATCGATGGCGTCAAGACTCTTGCAATGACGACCAATGGCACGCTGCTTGCTGAAAATGCGCAGACGCTCGCCGATGCGGGCCTGCAGAGCGTCAATGTCTCGCTCGATACGCTCGATCCCGATCGATACGCTTTCATAACGCGGCGAGGGGATATCCGCCAGGTGCAAGAAGGCATCCGAGCAGCACGAGATGCTGGTCTGTCGATAAAGCTCAACACTGTCGTCCAAAAGGACACGACGCCACAGGAGCTGGCCGCGCTCCGTGCCTATGCCGATTCAATGGGCGCCGCCCTGCAGACCATCGCTCAGTATTCGCTTGCCGATCGCAAGGCGGATTTCTCGGGCTGTGACAGACCGCCGCCATGTTCTTCCTGCAACAGGCTGCGGCTGCTCGCGAATGGCGTTCTGCGCTCTTGCCTTCATTCGGATGTTGATACGAAAATGGATTTCGGCGATATAGCGGGAAGCCTCCGGAAGGCAATAGAGGCGAAGCCCTTCCATGGCGATGTGAGCTCGACGGTCTCGGTCGGGCAGATTGGCGGATAAGGAGATGAGCATGGCCAGCTCCATTGGCGATTTTTCACATATTGATGAAGAGGGAAATGCACGCATGGTAAACGTTTCGGGGAAAAGCCGGGTTCGCCGGACGGCGATGGCCAAAGGCAGGATACTGCTGACAGAGAGCACTATCCGGGCTATACAGGAAAACGCTATTGCAAAAGGCAATGTGCTGGCGACGGCGCGCGTCGCGGGCATCATGGCCGCCAAACGCTGCTCTGATCTGATTCCCCTTTGCCACAACATCGAGATCGAGCATGTCGAGGTCGAGTTCGAAGTCCGCCTTGACGAAATTGGGATTAGGGCGCGCGCTGTCTGTACCGATAAGACGGGCATCGAAATGGAGGCGCTCACCGCAGTTTCGGTGGCGGCGCTCACGGTTTACGACATGTGCAAGGCAGTGGACAAGACGATGCGCATAACGGATATCTGCCTGGCCGAAAAGACGAAGGAAGAAATCGGATGAGCATTTTGGCCGATCACGGCGAGTTCAGGATTGTCTCGCTCAATACTTCCGAAAAGACAGGAACGCGCAAAAGCCCGGTCGGAGTTGCCGAATTCGTCCTGAATTCCGGAATAAAGGGAGACGCGCACGCAGGAAAGTTGGAGAATCGCCAGGTGTCCCTGCTTGCCATGGAGGAGGTCGAGGCAGCCTCGGCCAAGCTTGCTGCCTCGCCGGAAGCGGCAGGTTTCACGCTCGGACCGGGGGATTTTGGCGAGAATATCACGACTCGGGGGCTTGCCCTCCATTTGTTGCCTGTTGGTACACATTTGTTTCTTGGACCAGTCGAACTGGTAGTCAGCCAGATCGGCAAGGAATGTCATTCATCCTGTGAAATCAGGAAGATAATCGGGGATTGCGTGATGCCAAGGAAGGGTATTTTCGCACGTGTCGTCGCCGAAGGAGAAATCACCAATGAAGTTGGCTGTCATTACAGTTTCTGACCGGGCTGCCAAAGGCCTCTACGAAGACAGGTCGGGCCCGGCCATAGTTGCCATACTGAAGGCGAAAGTGCCCGGCGCACTGACTGAGAGCGAAATCGTGCCCGACGGGATCGACTCGCTTCTCGACGCTTTTGCGCGCCACAACGATGCGGATTGGATAATAACAACAGGTGGTACAGGCCCTTCGCCGCGCGATCAGACGCCCGAGGCCACGACGCACTACTGCGACAGGATGCTTCCCGGCATCGCCGAGTACTTGCGAAACAGTTCGCTTTCGCAGACGCCCTACGCTGTTTTTTCGCGCGGCGTCGCTGGTATGCGAGGCACACAGTTTATCGTGAATTTCCCCGGCAGTGTCGAGGCGGCCAAATTCTGCACTGATCTGCTCCTCCAGTTCCTCGACCATGGCATCGCCATGGCACAGGGCAAGGGGCATTGATCAGGCCTCATTCGCTTTTTCAGGGTTTTTCGCTCACCACCGAATTTATGAATGTGACGAGCACGTCGAGCGCCCTTTCGTTTTCCCCGCCTTCGGGGATGATGATGTCGGCGTATGTCTTGGTCGGCTCGATGAATTCGTAATGCCCGGGGCGGACTACGGTGAGGTACTGGTCGACGACTGAGTCGACAGTCCGGCCACGTTCTTCTATGTCGCGCACGAGCCTGCGGATAAAGCGTATATCATCAGGGGTGTCGACGAAAACTTTCAGGTCGATCAGGTCGCGGACCACTTTATTCGTGAAGATCATGATGCCTTCGAAGATCACGAGCTTCCGCGGCTTCACGCGGATGGTCTCGGCGGTGCGCCTGTGGTGGACGAAGTCATAGGTCGGCATTTCGATTTCCTCGCCGCGGCGCAGCGCAGTCAGGTGCTGAACGATGAGTTCGTTGTCGAATGCGTCGGGATGGTCGAAATTGAAGGCCGTTATGTTTGCATTGGAAACGTATTCGGCTGATTTGTAGTAGTTGTCCTGGGGAAGAAAGACGAAGTCCGAAACGACCTCGGATATTTTGCGGACGATGGTCGTCTTGCCCGAACCCGAACCACCACAAATGCCTATAACCTTCACTGGTGTCATAAAACGAGCCTACCATGAGCCGAAGGGATTGGTAAACCGGGAATTGGCGACGAGGCGTGCAGGCTCATTGCCAGGAAGCGCCGAAATATTCGGAAAACGCGACGTCACCCAGAGGCTTCCTTGCCCGCGGGGCGTTTTCCCCTGCCCTAAGGTTTTCCGGAAGTTTTTCCGCATCACCGGGCCATCCCGCTATGATCAGGCACAAAGGCAGGAATTCAGGCGGCAATTTCAATGCCAGCCTCAGTTTGGGAGCCGAATATCCAGCGATGGGATGGGCGTATAGCCCTTCTTTCTGTGCCTGCATCTGCAGGGCCATTGCAGCCTGCCCCAGATCGAAATAGGCATAGTCCCTGCCTTCGTCGAGTCTGCAGTCCAGGTGCGCTCCCGTGGCAAAAGCGAAGATGAGCGGGGCCTCAAGAGCCCAGAAATTGCCTTGGCTCAGCGTTGCGGCTACAAGCGGGTAGTGAGGATTGTCAGGCGATTTTTCGACGACGATGATTCTCCATGGCTGGTTGTTGAAGCAGGATGGCGCAAGCGTCGCAGCGGTCAGAAGCCTCGAAATCACATCCTTTTCAACAGGCTCAGGAGAAATCGCCCTAAAGGATCTCCGCTTTTTCAATTCAGAGAGCATTTCCATCACTGACTCCTTTCCTGAGAAAGTTTTCAACCTCATCGACCATGAAATCCGGCGTCGAGGCGCCAGCCGTCAGACCGATCCTGTCGAAAGAAAAAACCTCTGCCGGCAGCTCGGCAGCGGTTTCGATATGCCAACAGGGCTTTCCCGTCTCTTGCGCCGTGAGGAAGAGCCGTTGCGTGTTGGCGGAATTTTTCCCTCCCACGACAATGATCGCCGATACGTTTCTGGCAAGCTCAACGAGGGCTGCCTGTCTTTCTGTCGCTGCAGGGCAAAGCGTGTCCAGTACAACGCACTCATCCGCACACTGAGAGATTTCTTCTATAATGGCGGAATATTCGGCCTTCTGGATTGTCGTCTGTGCAATGACAACCAGTTTGAGTCCTTCCTGTGTGGCCAGAGCTTTTGCGGCTTCCCTGGCCTCGGCGGCGTTCTGGACGACGATGGCGTCCGGGACATGTCCGAGGATTCCCGCCACTTCGGCATGCTCGCTGTCACCCGCGATGATCAGCCGGTACCCCGCGCCAGCCAGCTCACTGGCTTTCTTCTGGCTGCGAAGCACGCGCGGGCAGGTTGCATCGACAACTTCAGCCCCAAGTGTGGCCAGGCGCTCGAACACCGCCGGAGGCGCCCCATGCGCCCTGATGACGACGATCGAGTTCATAACTGCTTCGTCGAGATTCCCCGCCTCGAAGGCCTTGACGTCGAGAATCCCGACCCCTTTTGCCTCGAGTTTTGCAATAGCCTGGGGGTTGTGGATGAGCGGGCCGTAGCTGAACACATTCTTGCCTTTCGTCCTGCCCGTATTTGCGGCGGCAACGGCAAGCTCCTGGGCTCGGCTCACGCCCATGCACATGCCGAGCATTCTTGCCTTGATGATCGTCATAGCCTTGAGTATAGCCTGCGCGACGATACCATGCCATTCCTCGCTTACGGTTTTTTGCTTGCGACCTGGCAAAACGATGGTATACTGGCGCTTTGCGACCAGATGGCTGGTTCCTCGGAAATCAGTCCCTAGATCTGGCATGCGAGTCGTCAGGCCGCATACTCATACTCAAGCAAGCGCGAAAGGAAAACACAGGATGAGCCGAAAAACCATTGTGGTGGCACTCGGAGGGAATGCTATCATCGAAGAAGGAACCGAGGGCACGATCGAGCAGCAATTCGCGAATACGAGAAAAAGCCTTTCCGCCATAGTCGGCATGATCAGCGAGGGACACAGGGTCGTCCTCACGCATGGCAATGGCCCGCAGGCAGGGGTCCACCTTATCCGCAACGAAGCGGCCAGCGGCCAGGTTCCCCCCTCGCCACTCAATGTCATCGTCGCAGATACGCAGGGCTCAATGGGCTATATGATCGCCCAATGCCTCAGCAATGCGCTGCTGAAGGAAGGCGTCCAGAAAGAAGTCGTAACTGTCATAACGCAGGTGGAGGTCGATCCGGCCGACCCCTCGATGCTGAATCCGACAAAATATGTCGGCCCATTCTACCGCGCGGAGCAAGTCGAAACCTTGCGGCAGCGAGGCTGGATCATCAAGGAAGATCCTGGCCGTGGCTTCAGGAGAGTGGTTCCAAGCCCGATTCCTCTCGACGTGATTGAAAAGGCGACAATCAGGGATCTCATCGATGACGGGAAGATCGTCATCGCGGCGGGCGGCGGGGGAGTTCCCGTCAAGCGGGAGGCGGATGGTACGCTTTCCGGCGTGGATGCGGTTATCGACAAGGATCGCGCTTCCGCACTGCTGGC
>JAJFUL010000261.1 GCA_021372425.1 Spirochaetaceae bacterium | reverse complement strand
CAGGCCGCGGACAATGCAGCCGCCAGGATTTCCAGCGCCAGCCCGGGGCTTATGCACGACTTGCGGCTTCTGCTCGCCATCCACCGGATGGAATTCCTTCATACCGGTGAAAAAATCAGGCTTGTGGACGAGGCAGGGTGTGGTGAACGCCTGCTTCGGATGTCCTTCGGCGATATCCAGCGGATTGCCAATCGTCCGATTAGGGAAACGAGCTGGGTTCCCGGGCTCTGCTGGGAAAAAGCGGGCAGGGACATGGAATACCTGGTGCGCAGCAACGCCTGTTATGTTTCAATCTTCGACGAAGGCTATCCGCCCCAGCTGCGGGAGACTTTTCATCCCCCATTCGGTCTTTTCGTGCGCGGGCGCCTGCCGGCGCAGGACAGGCCCTCGGTTTCGGTGGTCGGAACAAGGATCGCCTCGGTCAAGGGGATCAGTGCAGCCCATACGCTTGCCAGGGAGATTTCGGAGGAGGGCTTCTGCGTTATTTCAGGCCTGGCAAGGGGCATAGATTCCAGTGCGCACAGGGGTGCTCTGAAAGGAAAAGGCGGTACCGTCGCTGTCCTTCCGAGGGGTATCGAAGCTGTCTATCCCAGTTCCAACAAGCCCCTGGCCGCGGCGATTCTGGACGACGGCGGAGCACTCGTCACCGAGTATCCACTGTTCAGCAGTCTGAGTAAGTACCGTTTCCCCGAGCGGAACAGGATCATAGCTGGTCTGTCCCGATCCTGCGTCGTTGTCGAGGCTCCGGAAAAATCAGGGGCTCTTATCACCGCGGAATTCGCTCTTTCCGAAGGCCGCGACGTGTATGTGCACAGCGCCTGTTCGGGAAATTTACGGAACGAAGGCGCAGACGCCTTGGCGCTTGAAGGGGCAAAGAGCATCAGTTCCGCTGCGGATATTTTTGCTGATTGGGAATGGCAGGGTGCAAGGCAAGGCCTTGCACTGACGGCACCCAGCATTGAGGAGAACAGATAAGATGGCAGCCAAAAAAACCGCGAAGACAAGCGCCCTCAGTCAAACCCTCGTGATAGTCGAATCCCCCGCAAAGGCCAAGACAATCGAGAAATACCTTGGGAGCAAATACAAGGTACAGGCCTCGATGGGGCATCTCATTGATCTGCCCAAGTCCCGTCTTGGCGTCGATGTCGATCACGATTTCGAACCCGAGTACCTGACCATCAGAGGGCGGGCCGAGGTTCTCAAATCGTTGGTAAAGGAAGCAAAAAAATCGAAGGCGATCATGCTTGCATCCGATCCTGACCGTGAGGGAGAAGCAATTGCCTATCAGATAGGAAAATATATTTCGGAAAAGGTGCCCGGCATTCCCGTTTCGCGCATCAGTTTCAATGAAATTACCCCAGGTGCTGTGCAGGAGGCCGTCGCCTCGCCGCATGAGCTGGACATGACGAAAGTCGATGCGCAGAAGGCCAGGCGAGTCATGGACCGCCTCGTCGGGTATAATCTTTCGCCACTTCTCTGGAAAAAAGTCAAGAATGGTCTCTCGGCCGGGCGAGTGCAGTCTGTGGCCCTCAAGCTGATTTGTGACAGGGAAAAGGAAGTCGAATCCTTCATCCCGGAAGAATTCTGGACCATCGAAGCTGTGCTCAAATCGCACCGCTCCAGCCTCAAAGCCGAACTCGTGCTCTACAAAGGCGACAAGGTTCAGATTGCCGATGGCGAATCCGCCCAGAAGCTGCTGGATGAGCTCGGGAACAAGCCTGCAACCGTCAGCGAAATCCGCGTGACAGAAAAAGTCCTGCGTCCGAAGCCTCCCTTCACAACGTCGAAATTGCAGCAGACTGCCGCGAACAGGCTCGGCTTCACCAGCAAGAAGACCATGCAGGTTGC
Source organism: Spirochaetaceae bacterium (assembly GCA_021372425.1). Lineage (GTDB taxonomy): Bacteria > Spirochaetota > Spirochaetia > Treponematales > Rectinemataceae > JAFIHQ01. The sequence continues at coordinate 5,728 of JAJFUL010000261.1, read as the reverse complement.
CCAGCGTCTCTATGAAGGCGTTAATATTGGCACGCGCCGCATGGGGCTCATCACTTACATGAGGACTGACTCCGTTCGCATTTCTGAAGGTGCCCTTGCCGAGGCGCGCTCGTGGATTTCCGAATTTCATTCTGCGCAGCTGCCCGAGCAGGCCCAGCGCTACGCTTCCGGAAAGAATGCACAGGACGCGCATGAGGCAATCAGACCGACAAGCGTCTCGCTGACACCGGATACCGTTTCCCGCTTCCTCTCGCGCGATGAGCAGAAGCTGTACGCCCTGATCTGGGAACGCTTCGTCGCCTCCCAGATGATCCCCGCGACGATGCAGATTACCACCGCGGACATCGCGATTGGCGATGGTCTGTTCAGGACTTCCGCTTCCTCATTCACGGAAGAAGGATTTTACAAAGTCATCCGCCTCGCCGCCTCCAAGGAGGAGAGGACGAGCCATGTCCTCGCACTGGAAGCAGGGCAGGTTCTGCCAGTGGACAAGCTTCATTCGATCCAGCATTTCACGCAGGGTCCTTCCCGCTATACCGACGCATCGATAATCAGGATGCTGGAAGAGCTGGGCATTGGCCGTCCTTCAACCTATGCGCCGACGATCAGCACCCTGCTTGAGCGCTATTATGTGTCCCGCGAGTCCAGGCAGATCGTGCCTACCACGCTTGGCCGCATGATCACCGACATTCTTTCGGAATATTTTCCCGATGTGCTCGATACAGGCTTCACGGCGAAGATGGAGTCGATGCTGGACGAGGTCGAGGAACAGAAGACCGACTGGGTGGGCAGGATGCAGGAATTCTATTTTCCGTTCAAGAAACGCCTCGATGCGGTCATGGAGACACTTTCCTCGCGGAAAGGCCAGCTCGACGAGATGACCAGCGTCGTCTGCGACAAGTGCGGCAAACCGATGGTCAAGAAGCTTGGAAAATTTGGCTTCTTTCTCGCCTGCTCGGGCTTCCCGGAATGCAGGAACACAAAATCGATACCCCTGGCCAAATGCCCCAAGTGCGGCGGCGACATCGTCGCCCGCAAGCGTGTCAAAGGCAAGCGCAGGGAGTTTTTCGGCTGCACCAATTATCCCACATGCGACTTCATGACCTATGACCGGCCGATCGATATGAATTGCCCGAAATGTGGCTGGTTCCTCGTGGAAAAAAGCGACAAGGTCTCGGGAGTCCACAAGGCCTGCATCAACCCGAATTGCGATTACCTGCACAGCCGTGACAAGGAAGACCAGGACAGCCAGGAAAGTGAAGGCCAGGAGGCGGCAGAATAATGGACAGGCGCGTCGAGGAGTACCTTGCCTATCTCGAATCCGTAAGGGGGCTTTCGGAACGCACCTTGCGCGTTTATGGCGAGGATCTGGCCGGTTTCGAGGAGTTTTTCTCGGGGCGCGATATTGATTCGGCCGCTTCCCGCGACATAAGAGATTTTGCGGGTTCGCTTGTCATGGAAGGCAAAGCGACCTCGAGCGTCAACCGAGCTCTCTCGACAATCCGCGGCTATTACCGCTACAGAGTGAGGTTCGGAGGGCTCAAGGCCGATCCTTCGAGGGGAGTCGAAAGTCTTCCAATGGGCAGGCCGCTGCCCAAGTTCATGTTTGAGGAAGAGATCAACGCATTAATCGATTCGATCGATGGTTCGGGTTTCCTGGATGTCCGCGACCGGGCTCTGTTCGAGGTCCTGTACAGCACTGGCTGCAGGGCATCGGAAGTATCGGACATGGCGATCGCGAAGATCGATTTCAGGAAGGGCATTATCAGGATCATGGGGAAAGGCTCGAAGGAGAGGGTTGTGTTCCTGGGAAAGATGGCAATAGCTGCGGTCATCTCCTATTTGTCCATGCGGAGCATGCGGCTCAGGAAACTCGGCCTTGAAGACCACGGCTACCTGTTCATCAACGCCAAGGGGCACAAGCTTTCGGTCCGGGGAATAGAAAAGATCGTGGACAAACGGAGGGTGGCATCGAACATGAACAAGCATGTATCCCCGCACGCCTTCCGGCACAGTTTTGCCACCCAGCTGGTGGCTTCCGGAGCGGACATCAGGGTAGTGCAGGAGATGCTTGGTCATGCCAGCATCTCGACGACACAGGTCTACACCCATGTCGACATGGAACGCCTGCGCAAGGTGTATGAGCTTGCCCATCCGCATGGCTCCAGGGAAAAGTAGAAAAAATTGAAAGGAGAATTTAAAGATGAAAATCCGTTCGACAACAGTATTGGTGGTCCGCAAGGACGGGAAAGTGGCGATGGCCGGCGATGGCCAGGTGACCATGGGCGAGACGGTCATGAAAAGCAATGCCAAGAAAGTGCGTTCGATATGCGACGGCAAAGTGCTCTGCGGCTTCGCGGGCGCGACGGCCGACGCGTTCACGCTCTTCGAGCATTTCGAAGTGAAACTCAAGGAGTATGGCAACGATCTGGTCAGGGCAGCGGTCGAGTTGGCCAAAGAATGGAGAACCGACAAGGTCTTGAGGAAGCTCGAGGCGATGCTGCTCGTCGCTGATTCGAAAAAATCGCTCATCCTTTCAGGAAGCGGCGATGTGGTGGATCCTTCGGAGGATGCAGTCGCCATTGGCTCCGGTGGGCCTTATGCCTACGCTGCAGCGCTGGCATACCTGGAATCCTCGCGCATAGCAGAGGAACGCATGCTCCTCGCCGCGCAGTCAAACCCAGCGGCGCTGACGGGCCTTGCCAGGCCTTCCGACAGCGCGGATCCCGCGGGCAAACCCGAGTTCATGACCGCAGCGGACATAGCCAGGAAGAGCCTCGAGATTGCATCGGGAATATGCATTTATACGAACAACAGCATAGTGCTGGAGGAAATCTGATGGCACTGGATTTTAAAGATCTGACCCCTCCGGTCATAGTCCAGGAGCTGGACAAGTACATCATCGGACAGTCAGACGCCAAGAGGGCGGTGGCTATCGCGCTCAGGAACCGCATGAGAAGGCAGCGCCTTCCGGAAGAGGTCCGTGCGGAGATCACACCGAAAAACATTCTCATGATAGGACCAACCGGGGTTGGCAAGACCGAAATGGCGAAAAGGCTGGCGAAGCTCTGCGGAGCGCCATTCGTGAAGGTCGAAGCGACCAAGTTCACCGAAGTCGGCTATGTCGGCCGCGACGTGGAATCCATGGTTCGGGACCTGATGGCATCTGCTGTTGCCATGGTCAAAGCGGAAATGCAGGTCGATGTCGAGGCTGATGCCAGGCGCCGGGCGGAGGAGCGTCTCCTTGATCTCCTTTTGCCAGGGCTGCGCAATGCCGATGAGCCGATCGGAAGTACGCAGGCTACCGTGATCGCTCCAGCCAAATCTTCATCTGCAGAAACGCGTGAAAAATTCAGAACGATGCTGCATGAAGGCGCGCTCGATTCCCGCGAGGTTGAGATCAGCGTCAATTCGCCCAACCCGACCATCGAGATGTTCGCTGGCACGCAGATGGAAGACATGGGCGCCGCGCTGGGCGGGCTCACGAGCATGCTGAATGGCCCCAAGAAGAAGAAAACGGTGACTGTAGCCGAAGCCTTGCCAATCCTGGAGGACGAAGAGCTCGAAAAACTCATCGACCCCGAGAAATCAGCCCAGGAAGCAAAACGCAGGGTGCAGGAAATCGGGATCATCTTTATAGATGAGCTCGACAAGGTTGCAAACAGGGAAGGCGGCGGCTCTTCGGGCATCGATGTGTCCCGTGAGGGAGTCCAGAGGGATCTGCTGCCGATCGTGGAAGGTACCACCGTAAACACGAAGTGGGGTCCCGTGGACACGACACATATCCTTTTCATTGCGGCTGGCGCCTTCACGGTCTCCAAGCCGCAGGACCTGATACCGGAACTCCAGGGACGCTTCCCCATCAGGGTAGAGCTTTCGGCCCTTTCGGCCTCCGATTTCGAGAGGATCCTGATCGAGCCGAAGAACGCCCTTGTTACGCAGTATACACAGCTGCTCTCGACCGAAGGTGTCGATCTGCAGTTCACCAAGGAAGCCGTCTCGCGCATCGCACAGATCGCCGCTGCAGCGAATTCAGAGACCGAGAATATCGGCGCTCGAAGGCTTCAGACTGTGCTGGAGCGGCTTCTGGAAGATATATCGTTTGGCGCTGATTCGATGGCCGGCCAGACGGTCGTGATCGACGAAGCCTATGTCGACCAACGCTTCAGCGATTTCACGGAACACCAGGACTTAAGCAGATACATTCTCTGATTTAAGGGGGAGGGTACGCACCATGGATGCACTTGATTACCGCAACGCAAGAATCGACAACTCTGCTGAAGAGGAGGAAAATGGCCTCTGGCTGGAGTACCAGAAAACACGCGATACGAGAATCAGGGATCATCTTGTCGAGCAGTATTCTCCCCTCGTGAAATACGTCGCTGGCAAGGTGGCTGTCAATCTACCTGCATCGGTGGAGTATGACGATCTTGTCGGTTATGGTGTTTTTGGCCTTTTCGACGCAATCGAGAAATTCGATCCTGAAAAACATGTCAAGTTCAAGACCTATGCGGTCACCAGGATCAGGGGCGCCATGTATGATCACCTGCGGGAGATGGATTGGGTTCCGCGCTCCATACGCCAGAAAGCCAAGGATGTCGAACAGGCGGTCATGATGCTCGAGGCCAGACTGGGTCGCCCCGCCACCGATTCGGAAATCGCCGCTTCCCTCGGCGTGACAGAACTCGAATTCTCACATCTGATGAGCAAGATATCGAGCACGGCAATCCTCTCGCTCAACGATATATGGAATGCAGGCGGCGACAGTGAGAGGACATGCATTGGAGAAAGCATCGAATCCCCGCATGGGCTCAATCCCGATTCCTCGATAGAGAAAGAAGAAATCCGCAGGGTCATTGTTCAGGCCATCAACGAGTTGCCGGAAAAAGAGAAAAAGGTTCTTGTGCTGTATTACTATGAAAATTTGACTTTGCGTGAGATAGGTCAGATTCTCGATGTCACCGAATCCCGGATCAGCCAACTCCACACCAAGGCGATCATCAGGCTCAAGGCGAAGCTGACAAGTTTCCGGAAGGGGATATTCTAGGAATTTCGGTCCTGGACTTCCGCTTTTTCTGCAGCCTCGATACCGTACTCCTCAATTTTCTGGTAGAGAGTCTTGCGCCCTATCTTGAGCACTTCGGCTGTCTTCGTCTTGTTGCCGCCCAGCGCGGCCAGCGTCTCCGATATGATGATCTTCTCAGCCTCGTCGAGCGTGCAGAATGCCGGCACGTGGATTTCCTTCTTTTCCTGCGACGAACGCGGCCCCGGCGGCAAATCATCCATCGTTATGAGTTTGCCCGAAGCCATGACCACTGCGCTTTCAATGCAGTTCTTCAATTCGCGCACATTGCCAGGCCAATCATATGCATAAAGCGCCTGTCGTGATCGAGGATCGAAGCCTTCGATCGGCTTTCCATTCTCCTGCGCGAATTCCCTGAGGAAGGTTGAAGCCAGAAAGGGAATGTCCTCGCGTCGCTCGCGAAGGGCTGGTACATGGATGTTGACGACATTCAGCCTGTAGTAGAGGTCTTCCCTAAACCGCCCGGTGGCAATTTCCTCTTTGAGATCACGGTTGGTCGCGGCGATGAGTCGCACATCGACTTCAATGGTCGCTTCCCCACCGACGCGCTCGAATTTTTTCTCCTGAAGGACGCGAAGTATCTTTATTTGCACATTCTGGTTGATCTCGCCGATTTCGTCGAGGAAGAGGCTCCCGGTGTCGGCC
>JAJFUL010000233.1 GCA_021372425.1 Spirochaetaceae bacterium | reverse complement strand
GCAGATCTGTTTCGCGGACGGAAACGATCCGCTGCGAGTTGCTACAGCCTTCAAATCAGCCTGGACCGAAGCGATCCCCTCGCTCAAGGTCAAGCTCGTTCCCATCAGATCCGTGAAGTATTACGCCTTGATCCAGAGCGGGGAAATCGATTTTACCCTCGCCCACACGACATGGATAGGCGATTTCGCTGATCCCGAGGCCTTTCTCCAGATGTGGGTGCCCGATTCTCCATTGAATGACGCGCACTATCGTAGCGAGGTCTTCAGCGCGCTGCTTGAAAAGTCCTATGCCAAGGAGGGCAAGGAGAGAATGTCCCTCCTGGCCAAAGCCGAGACCGAGCTTCTTCAGGATGCAGCGCTCCTGCCCATTTATCATGGTCTTGCAGCTTCGATCATCGACACTGACCTGGTGAACGGCTGGTACCAGAATGCACTGGATATCCATCCCTACAAGTATTTCAAATTTGGCTCGCCGCATGTGCAGCCCAATATCGCCAAAGGGAAGACAGACCGCGGTGCTTCATACTGCAACTAGAAAGGGCCTTTGCAATGAACGAAAACGGAACCAATGAAACTGACCAGCTTTTGCGCAACCTCGGCTTCCCTCTGCTGCGAGTCCACCACTCCTATTCGCACTATGATTTTGTCACCCCGAACAGGCGCATCCTCGTCATAGGGCCTATGGGCTCTGGCAAGACCGAGTTCACCTCCCGCGTCTGGAGGGACAGCAAAATCGCCTTGAAAAAGAAAGGCCGGGCGGTGGCGATGACCTCCGGCAAGGGCATCGACCGCAGGCAGGTTTTCGTTGTCAGGGCCAGCCTGGACAAGTCCCGATTCCCCGACTACCCTGACGACGCGCTGGCTTTCAGGGGAGGCTATGAACGATGCGGGAAATTCATCGGGTCAGCCCATGATTCTTTCGAACTGGAAATGCTTCTGGCTGAGAACCCGACCGTCGGCACCTGGATCATCGACGAGACGGCTTTCTTCGACGAGCGAATCGCCTACCTCATCGCCGACGAATCCGCGCGAAGGGGCATCTGCTTCATCTGTCCAACCCTCGTACTCAATTTCAGGAAGGAAATCTTCAACCAGACAGCCAGGCTTCTTCTCGAGAACGCCACCGACGTGTTCCCGTTGACGGCCTATTGCGAGCACGAAGATTGCCTTCAGGATTCGCTCTATACTTATCGCTATTACCAGGTTGATGGGGAGGAATGCCCGGCGCTCTATTTCGATCCTCTCATCATTATCGGAGGCGACAGGGCCAAGTCCGATGGCAAGGAGCCGAATTACTGCACTCGCTGCGACATACACCATTATCTCCCCGGGAAAGAGTACACCTTCTTCACGCTGAAGCCACTTGGAGAACTGGCGGCCCGAGGCAATATCGCACCACTAATGGCTGAGTTGAATGCGCTTTCCGGGAATATCAGCGAGTCGCGATTGTATCAATCGCTGAAGGCCAGATATGTCGATTGCGAAGAGCCCCGCCCCATTCAGATGAACGCCCTTCTCGTACCCTGCATCGCAGAGAGGGCACTCGTCTATCTGTACGCCGAGCAGAATCTCCTTTCTGCGGAGCAGGTACACTACATTGTCAAGGAATTGGCACTGGACCACGAATATCTCTCTCTGCGCCTCTCGGACAACAGGAGGCCCTTGGAGCTCTAGCAGTGATCCCGGCCGGCGGATCTCAGCAATAGTTGGCCGGATCGCAAAGGAAATCCATGACCGAGGACATGAAGTCCGTCGCGGCTTCCTCAGATGCAAAGACGGCGCGGAAATTACCTGCTCGGCCGCCGCCCACCCCTCCT
>JAJFUL010000204.1 GCA_021372425.1 Spirochaetaceae bacterium | reverse complement strand
GGCATTGGCATCTACACATCCCGAGCGATCCTGGCTTTCGCCTTCAACCGTCCCGTCGTCTTCCTCGAAACAAATATCAGAACAGTCCTGCTCAAGCATTTCTATCCTGAGGGACAAAAAGTGTCCGATGCGCTGCTTGAGGAAGTCGCAGCATATGTTCTGGACGCGGGAGCGCCGGCGAAATGGTACTCGGCAATGATGGATTATGGGGTGGAGATAAAGAGGCTGGAAGGAAACCACACAAGGAGAAGCAGCAGCTACCACAAGCAGAGCCCCTTCGACACTTCGTTCAGGCGAGTACGGGGACAGCTGCTCAAGGTACTGGTTGCAGAGAGTCCCATGGATGTCGAGGATGTCTACAGGAGGCTGCCTTTTTCCAGGGAGAATATCGAGAAGTCGATAGATGAACTCGCTGAGGAAGGATTTATCTCATATTCCGGTGGCCGACTCGCCCTTGTGGATCACTGAAATAGGCAATTGAAAAGCATACACCTCTGGATAAAGGAAGAGCTTGAAATCATTGAACTTTTTCTGATGTTTAGTAATAAAGATAGTCGCCGAGTCAGTAGACTAGCCGAAAATCCCGGCAAAAAACTTGACAACCCCGTCCCAGACTCGCCTGAAAATATTTCCTTGCAGGATTTCCTCGCTCGTGATGATATCGATGGTCCGGATGTCCTTACCGTGGAGCGAATAGATCAGCTTGCCGACTTTCAGGCCTTTGCCGATTGGCGCATCCACTGATTCCGGGAGCTCGATTCTGTATTGAAGGGCCGACTTTTCCATCCTGGGTATAGTGACGGCATTCACCGAGGCCAGCTCCAGTTTCAGTGGGCGCTTTTGGCCGAACCATACCTTTGGGATGCTGAGTTCTCCCGGATCGATCGACGCTGTCTCGAAATTGTCGAACGCCCAGTCGAGCAGTCGGGCTGTGTCTTTCGTCCGCTGGCTTCCACCGCTGGAGTACGAAGGGCCCGTGCCTCCAAGGGTCACCGTGATGAACCTGGAATCTCCGCGCTTCGCCGTAGCCGCCATGTTGTAGCCGACTTCTATGATGTAGCCAGTCTTAAGGCCGTCTGCGCCATCATAGCTGAAAATGATCGGGTTCCGGTTGTACTGGATGATCCTGCCTTCGGGGACAAATCCCGGCGCCTTGTGCTCGGCCCTTGGAAAATCTATCGATTTGACCGAGTGCAGCTCCTTAAGCGATTCGGGATGCAACCTGATATAGTCGCGGCAGAAGAGCGCGAATTCCCTGGCTGTCACCAGGTTGAATTCGGAAAGGCCCGAGGGTTCTACGAAATGCAAGTGATCATAGCCAAGTTTTTTCACGGCCTCGTTCATCCTGACAGCGAAGGCGTCGTTCGATCCTGAGATCCTCCTGGCCAAGGTATATGCAGCGTCGTTTCCCGACACGACCGCAGCGCCGAGCATGATGTCCCGAATGCTTACCTTCATCCCCGGATGGAGATACATGAGCGAGGATCCATAGGGTATGTAGGGGGAACAGTCCCTGGCATCTATCTGGACCAATTCATCCCGCGAAAGCCGGCCCGCATTCAGCTCCTCGTAAACCAGGTGCAAAGTCACGAGCTTGGCAAGACTGGCCGGTGGCAAGGAGATATCCGGGTTCTTTGCATAGAGGAGTGTGCCTGTCGTCGCATCGATCAGGGCTGCCGAGCGGGCATTCACCTGGGGCGGCGATGGAATTTCGGATGTCTGGCCCTGATCGGCTGCCGCTGCAGGTCTTGCCATAGTGCAGGCCAGGGCAATAAAAAGGACATACAGGATGCGCTTGGCGGATGCCTTATTGGTGTCAGGCTTATTGTAGCTATTCATCTCTATTTTCATCGGGGACCCTTGGATGTCAGATTCAGGGCATGCAGATGCGGGCGCTGCTCATGCTGGCGCTAAAAACCTGCAAGCTTTGGTGCGCGCGGGAAGGGAATAACGTCGCGGATATTGGTCATCCCCGTGATATAGAGAAGAAGACGCTCGAACCCGAGGCCAAAACCTGCATGCGGGGTAGAGCCATATCTTCTTAAGTCAATATACCACCAGTAATTATTTGAATCGAGCCCAAGATCTTTGATCCGCTTTTCGAGAAGATCGAGCCGCCATTCGCGCTCCGAACCTCCTATGATCTCGCCGAAGCGCGGAACGAGAATGTCCATGGCCGCGACAGTTTTGCCATCATCATTCTGCTTCATGTAGAAGGCTTTGATGTCCTTCGGGTAATCAGTAACGACAAGCGGTCCGCCCACGACTTTTTCCGTCAGGAACTTTTCGTGCTCACTCTGGAGGTCGCAACCCCAGTAGGGCTTGAATTCGAATTCCTGCCCGCTCTTGAGCAGTGCGTCGATCGCTTCGGTATAGGTCACGCGGTAGAAGGAGCCAGCAACGACCTTCTGCAGGTCAGCCACCAGGCCGGGCTGGATCCTGGCATCGAAGAAGGCCAGGTCCTCGGCACAATCCTCGAGCGCCGTCTTGACGAGCTGGGTGATGAAGGATTTTGCCAGCTCGATATCGTCCTCAAGCGTCGCAAAGGCGATTTCCGGCTCGATCATCCAGAACTCGGCGAGGTGCCGGGTCGTGTTGGAATTCTCGGCACGGAAGGCTGGCCCGAAGGTATAGACCCTGTTCATTGCCTGGCAGTAGGTCTCTACGTTGAGCTGGCCGGAAACAGTCAGGTAGGCCGGTTTGCCGAAGAAATCCTTTTCGTAATCGACTGTACCCGATTGGGCAATCTTCTGAAGGTCGAGGGTGGTAACCTGGAACATCGCGCCAGCGCCCTCCGCATCGGAAGCAGTGATGAGGGGCGTGTGGACATACTGAAATCCGCGCTCCTGGAAGAACTGGTGTACGGCGAAAGCCATTCTGTTCCTGACGCGCGCCACGGCGCCGAAGGTGTTGGTCCGCGGCCTCAAGTGGGCCTGCTCGCGCAGGAATTCGAGCGAATGCGCCTTTTTCTGCAGTGGATACGTGTCCGCCGGCGCCTCGCCGATGATTTGTATCGATCTCGCGGAGACTTCGAGCTTCTGTCCGGTCGCGGGCGAGGGGACTAGCGTTCCCTCGATCGAGGCACTGGCCCCCGTGGTCGCCTTTTCGAGTTCGGGCGCAATTGCCTGGAACGCGGGGCTGCCTTGGTCAAAGACGCACTGGATATTTGCAAAGCAAGAGCCATCATTCACTTCAAGGAAAACAGCCGATTTGGTCTGACGCTTGGTCCTGATCCATCCCCGAACCGTGACCGCCTGTCCTTCAGCTTTCAGCGAGAAAATTTCCTTGATTGTGGGAATCATAATCATCTCCATTCACGAGGCTGTTTCGACCCATAATATCCTGCGAAAAAGATAAAATCTATATCTTTTCGCCGTGTTTGACGATGGTTTTCCAGATGAATTATGGCGAGCTCCCTTTTTCAGCCCGCTCTTGTTGTCGCTGTGACTGCATCTGCAGTATAATCATTCTGATGATTTCGCCAGGAAAAACTGGCGATAAAGGATGAAAAATTGCGATACAGTCTCCCTGTAGCCTACGTCCTGTGGGCTGTCTCCGGCTGCGGCGCCTTGGGCTTGCATCGATTCTATCTCGGCAAGACCGGCACGGGCCTTATATGGCTTTTTACAGGCGGGCTGGCCGGCTTTGGTGCGATCTACGACCTCGTGACCTTGCCCCGGCAGGTT
>JAJFUL010000182.1 GCA_021372425.1 Spirochaetaceae bacterium | reverse complement strand
CGCGAAAGGTCGAATGCCTCCTGTCGCGCTCTGCCGTCCTGCCAACTTATTGCTGGACATGCTGGTTTCCCGTCCTCAGATAGAACGATATGTGTCCCGATTTGACCTGACAATCCAACGGCGGAGATGCGCCCATGAAGGTCTCCTGTCGTTCTCGTCAGTTTTCTCACGCTTTTTGCCGCAGCTGTTATCCATGTATCCGGATCATATTCGCGTTTTCCTGTACTTTCTTCTATCGAAGTTATAGCAACCGCAGTCTTTGTATCTGCGAGACATTTCCCTGTTGGCGTGAAGACAGCAGCCTTGCAGGAGGAAGATCCAATATCGATGGCCAGCAACAGCTCTTCTTGCAACATTTCCGGTCCTTATTAAGACTTCGATCTGTCTCGTATGGTCGCAAGAATGACCGCGGACACAACTATGACGCCTTTCAGCATCATCTGCGGATACGCCGCCACATTCATAAGGTCAAGGATGTTGTTGATAATGCCGAGGATAAAGACACCGATTATGGCGCCGCTCACCGTGCCTATGCCGCCGGTAAAACTTGTGCCGCCGATGATAACCGCGGCGATCGCGTCCAGCTCAAGCCCCGTCCCGCTTGTTGGCGCGCCGACACCCAGCCGCGCGGCGAGAAGTATTCCTCCCACTCCGCACAGAAGACCCGACAGAATGTAGGGAACCGCCTGCCATTTGCTGACATCTATGCCGCTGAGCCGCACGGCCTGGGCATTACCTCCAATGGAATAGATGATTCTGCCCGCAACGGTGTATTTCAGCATCAGCGCAGTGAGAATCGTGATCGCGATCCAGATTATGGCGAGATACGGTATGCCGAGCATAGTGTTCGACCCAAGCGCGTACATGAAATCCGCTCCCGGGAAAGGTGTCCAGATTATCGGCGTTGACTGGGTGTACCAATATGCGATTCCTCTGGCAAAACTCATCATTCCCAGCGTCACGATGAAGGGGGCTATCTTGACCTTCGACACGATGAATCCCGTAACGGTGCCGAAGGCCGTAGAGATGAGCAGGGCGAGCAATATGGCGATTCCGACCGGCATGTTCCTCATGAATCCCGCGACGAAGACGCCCGCGATGGCCACTATCGAGCCCACCGAGAGATCGATGCCGCCGGTGAGAATCACGAGCAGCATGCCCATACTGACGACCATATTGAGCGTCACCTGGACGAAAAGGTTCTGGATATTGGCCTTTGAGAAAAACACGGGCGATATCAGGGAAGCGATCAGAATGATGAAGGCCAAAACCGCAAGGGGAACCAGCTGCGTTCTCAGGTAGGACCTGACCGCGCCCGCCGGGACCTTGTCGTTCTTTGCGTCCTGTGAAGGATCTTGTTTAGCCATATATACCTAACTCCTGTACATCAGATTGAGGATTTTTTCGCCGTCTTCCAGTCCGGACTCGACTTCGCCCGTGATGGCCCCGTTCCTCATCACTATGATCCGGGTACAAATTCCCTGCAGTTCCTCTATTTCCGAAGAGATGAAGATTATCGACATTCCCTCTTCCCTCATTTTCGTGAGCAGCGCGTAGATTTCCGACTTCGCGCCCACATCTATGCCCTGAGTCGGCTCGTCGAATATGAGAATCCTAGGACTGGCCAAAAGCGCCTTTGCGATGATGACCTTCTGCTGATTGCCGCCGCTCAGGTTCCCGACCAGCGTGTGGATGGAATCGGCTTTTATCGACAATTTGTCCTTCAACGCCTGCGTGGCCGAATTTTCGCTCTTTGTATGACAGACCCCGTGCCTCGAAATGCTCCGAAAATTCGACAGAATGATATTGTTCTTGATGGAGCGAACGAGCACGAGCCCTTCGCCGCGCCTGTCTTCGGGAGCCAGAAACAGCCCGTGCTTCACGGCATCGACGGGGCTCCTGATTTTCACTTCTTTTCCATCGATGTAGATACCACCCGCCTTGATCCTGTCCAGGCCGTAAACCGCCCGCGCCAGCTCCGTCCGCCCGCTTCCTACAAGACCGGCTATGCCCAGTATCTCTCCCTGTCTGAGAGAGAACGAGACATTCTTGATTTTTTCCGACGACAGATTCCTGACTTCAAGAATCTTCTCCTCCGAAGTCAGATTCGCTTTCTCCGGGAACATCGACGAACTCTTCCGCCCCAGCATCTGCTGGATCAAGTCTTCTTTTTTTACGTTGACGTTATCGATCACTGACACCAAATAGCCGTCTCGCATGATGGCTATGCGGTCGGCGACCTTGAACACTTCCTCCAGCCTGTGCGATATGTAGATTATGGTTATTTGGTCTCTCTTTAATTGATCTATAAGGCTCATGAGCAGACTGACTTCCAAATTGGAAAATACGGCAGTGGGCTCATCAAAAATCAGGATTTTGGGATTTCGCTGAAGGACTTTCACAATGGACACGAGCTGCCTATTGGCAACGCTCATGTTTTTTATTTTTTCATCCGGGTCAATTGATAATTGATATTTTTCTATAAACGCACAGGCTCTCTTTTTCAATTCCTTCCAATTTACAAGGCCCTTCCTGGAAAACCCCATTTCTCCTATCAAAATATTCTCGGCCGCCGTAAGTTCGGGAATCAGTTCCGCCTGCTGATATACTTGGCCTATGCCTATCTTTTTGGCATACAAAGGGCTTGTGATATTGTGTTTTTTGCCTTCTATAAGAATATCGCCCTTGTCTTTTTCATATACACCCGTCAGTATTTTCATCAAGGTGCTTTTCCCCGCACCGTTTTCCCCCACGAGGGCTATAGTCTCGCCGCGCCCAATTTTCAGAGAAACGGACTTGAGCGCGTGTACGCTCGAGAAGTGTTTGTCTATACCTCTCAGTTCGAGGATAGGCATGACGTCGTCTTCTGTCATCTGTTCCTCGGGACAAGGGCTAATGGACGAATGGGCGATCCCGACCCATGTCTGATCTTAAGGGGGAGCGCCAGAAAATAACATTCCGAGGGGAGCAGGGCAAGGTTCATCAGCATTTCCATTATGAATATATGGTTAGGCAGCCAGTATTTTCTGTGCCCATACGAAAAAAGTTCATTGCCATTGTCGACGGGAGTATCACAGGCAATGGTGTCTGTCCCAACAGCCTTCACTTTTCTGTCCGAGAACAGTTTCACCGCGTCTTCATCCATGCCTGGAGCATTGGTGGCATAGTATTTCCACGCCTTGCCGGTACTCCAATATTTTCCCCATCCAAAATTTATGAGGACAACATCGCCGCTAAACGCACCGACTCCCATTTTTTCCTCAAGGGACAGAAATTCGGAGACGGGAATTCTCTCGCCCGGCTTATTGTCTCTCCGGGACAGGTCGTACACAACGGCACGCCCGAAGAAAGACTGCAAAGGATAGGTCTCAATGGTATTCGCCATCATTTCCGGCAGAATGTGGGCGGGGCTGTCTATGTGCGCCCCCGAATGTTCACCTATGATGAGTGTCTGGCAATAATATCCATCATGTTCGTGGGTAATGGTAGGATCGACTATCACCGGCGGATGTGTGGGCCATTTCGGAATACC
>JAJFUL010000164.1 GCA_021372425.1 Spirochaetaceae bacterium | reverse complement strand
TAGGCGCGAAATACGAAATCTATACAATAATCAATCAACTGGCGAGCGAAGGCAAGTCCGTGATTTTCATCTCGTCGGAACTGCCCGAGATATTGGGAATTTCCGATCGGATTTATGTTCTCAACGAAGGGGAAATTGTCGGTGAATTCTTGCAAAGTGAAGCAACGCAGGAGAATATCATGAAATGTATCATGCAGAGTTCAGCAGGGGCGAATTATGGAAAGCACTAAATATATTTTCAGAAAAAACATAAAGCAATATGCCATGCTTATTGCCCTGTCTGTCATTATGATTTTCTTCCAGATTGCATCCCATGGCATACTCCTGGTTCCAATGAATATCACGAACTTGATCCTGCAGAACGCCTATGTATTCATTCTCGCGATCGGCATGACGCTCTGCATCCTCACAGGCGGCAATATCGATCTTTCGGTAGGCTCTGTGGTGGCCTTCATCGGCGCGTTGTGCGGAACATTCATCATCAACATGAAAATGGATGTAACCGTCTCCATCATTCTGGCACTGCTCATAGGGGTGGCCATTGGAATCTGGCAGGGGTTCTGGATTGCCTATGTCCGGATACCGGCTTTCATTGTTACCTTGGCAGGCCAACTCTTGTTTCGCGGACTGACCCTGTTCATCCTGAAAGGCCTGACGTTAGGGCCTTTCCCTGAATCGTTCCAGCAAATCAGCTCGGGCTTCGTACCGGATATGCTGGGCGACAGGCCGGGGCAGCTGAATTCCACGGCAATGCTCGTCGGAGCCATCGCGGTCCTGGTATATTCTTTCTTCCAGGCAAAGCATCGTTCAACGCACCGCAGGGAAGGCTTTGAAACGCTGCCGTTGCCGCTATTCATTATCCAGGTTGTGCTGATAGATGCAGTTATCATGCTTCTGACAATCTGGCTGGCCAGATACAAAGGCCTTCCCATCGTTTTTGTCATAATTGGCTGCTTAATACTTGCCTATTCATTTTTCACATCAAGGACCGTGCCTGGAAGATACCTCTACGCGATGGGCGGCAACGAAAAGGCGGCCCAGCTCTCCGGCATAAACACCAATAAAGTCCTGTTCCTGGCCTATGTCAACATGGGTGCGCTTGCCGCGGTCGCAGGGATTGCATTTACTTCGCGGCTCAATGCCGCATCCCCGCAATCGGGCATGAATTTCGAGCTTGACGCCATCGCTGCATGCTACATCGGCGGGGCCTCCGCCTATGGCGGAATCGGAACAGTCATTGGGTCGATCATCGGCGCACTCGTGATGGGTGTTCTCAACAACGGTATGTCGATCATGGGCATAGGCAGTGATATCCAGCAGATAGTCAAAGGTCTGGTGCTGCTGATTGCCGTCGCCTTCGATGTGCTCTCGAAAAAAAAGGAACGCTGAAAACCGGACTCTGATTTTATCGTCACAGCAATGTGGCCGGAATCAGGCTATTTCCCGGGCATGTAGGTGAAATATCCTACTCCTCTATAAGGCATTCATTCTATTTCTGGATTAGAAAATGCAGACTAAAATCATTATAAAGAGTGCAGCTCGCGCAACGGGTTCACCTGATCAATGTGATGAGGAGGGACTTGCATGAAGAAATCAAGAATCTTCGCGTTATGTTTCCTGGTTGTCTGTCTTTTTTCAACGGCAGCCGTGTTTGCGGATGAAGTCAAGCTGACCATATGGGGACGCGATATTCCCGATGACTCGGCCGATCATGCCTATGTTCGTGCGCTTATCAATGGCTTCCAGGCCAAAAATCCGGATATAAAGGTGGACTATATCGCCTTGGGAGACCCGGGACTCGCAGACAAGACAAAGATCACCATGGCTTCCGGCTCGGGGCTGCCTGAAATTTTCCAGACCTGGGGTGGTTCGGTGATGGGCGGCTATGCCGATGCAGGTATGCTTCTCGACTTGACCAACGAGCTTAAGGGGATACCCGGCAGCGATGCTGCACGGCAAGCCATGACATGGAAAGGCAAGATTTACGGTGTCGCGCCCTTCTTCGCCGTTGCGGGTATTTTCGTCAATGAAGGGATTTTCAAGGCAAACAATCTAAAGGTGCCAACCACTATCGAGGAATTTGACAAAGTTTGCGACACACTCAAGGCAAAAGGGATTCAGCCCTTCGCATGTGGAGAAAAAGACAAGTGGCCGGCACTTGCACTCTATATGTACCTTACGAACCGCTATGGCGGTGAGGCTTCGGCCAAAGCCGCGGCACGGCAGATACCCTATGACTCCGATGCCTTTGTAAAGGCTGCCCAGCTTTATCAGTCATGGATCAAGAAAGGCTATTTCGGTTCCACGCCACTAGGCGAAGGGTATGGCGATGCCCAGCAGCTTATGGCCACGGGGAAGGCGGCTATGCACATTACGGGCTCCTGGATGTGCGCCCAATATGCCAACAGTGAATTTACGGATCAGACGATTGGCTTTTATGCATTCCCCGCTTTTAAATCGGGCGGTGTTGGGTCGGTGACGGATATCATGGGACAGACCGATATCGGCTTTGCGGCTACAAAAGTCGCCGCCTCAAAAAAAGATGCTGTCGTGAAATTCCTCAAATACGCGATGAGCGCCGAAGCATGCGAAGCTGAACCTGGCCGTATCTGTTCAGTCCCTGGCGTGAAGGCAAAATCCAAGCTGACCGCCCAGGCCGCCGCAGTCTTTGGAACGGCAAAAACCGTGACCTT
Source organism: Spirochaetaceae bacterium (assembly GCA_021372425.1). GTDB lineage: Bacteria > Spirochaetota > Spirochaetia > Treponematales > Rectinemataceae > JAFIHQ01. The sequence continues at coordinate 8,181 of JAJFUL010000164.1, read as the reverse complement.
CTGGTGGGATCAGGATCTTCCTCCTTCGGTGACATCGCCGCTCAACGATATGCTTCAGACTTTCTTCCTGCAGGGCACGGATGTCAAGAAATCGCTTTCCTCTTTTGAGGCTCTCTGTGTCGAAAACATCGGGCCAGTCAAAAAGTGAGAGGCCCCTTCAGCGTGGCTTCTTTACTGACCCGGCAACTTAATAGTGGTGTTTTTCGCGATAATAGCCCGCTACGGGGGGCTATTATCGCGAAATGTGTGTGCTGCCTTGTTGCCGGGTCAGTAAAGTGGACTTTAAAGGTGCCTAAGCCCATGTAAAAAGGCGCCCCTGCCCAATGCAGGGGCGCTCTTCTGTAAGAAAGGTTATGCGATATGAACGTTTTCAAAAGAAAAGCTGTCCTCCGCACCGAGCCTGCGAAGCGCAAGAAAAAAGATCCAGGAAGAAAGGTCTTTGTGTTTCTCTGTGTCCTCCCGGCCATTCTCTTTCTGGCTGTTTTTCTCTACTACCCCATCGAAGAGACCTTCAGACTTTCCACCATGAAAACGACTGGGCTTTCCAATGAGGTGTTCGTCGGAACCGACAATTATGAGAAGCTGTTCAGGGATGAGGAATTCCTTGCGGGCCTGCGCCATGTATTTTCGTGGGCCTTCTGGAGCATCATCATACAGTTGCCGCTTTCATTTTTCATAGCTTTTTCCCTTACTTATTACTCGAACAAACTCACAAAGCCTTTGCAGGCCATTTTTTACCTTCCCAATGTTCTTCCTTCGGCAATAACTGCCATGCTTGGCAAATTCGTGTTTGCGCCCAATTATGGACTTATCGTAAGTCTGGGGAAGGCTTTGGGTTGGAAATGGCTTGCCTCGATCGATTTTCTCGGCAATCCGGACCTGGCGTTCTGGTCTGTATTCGCTGTTGCAACATGGGCTTACAGCGGCTTTTATGTCATCTATCTCATGTCGAGAATCGAACAGATACCCAAAGACCTGCGCGAAGCCGCCGAGCTGGACGGTGCATCAATGTGGTGTTACGCCCGCAAAATTGTGCTTCCTGAACTCAATTACCCTCTGCGCATACTTGCCATACTCTGTACGGTGGGGAGTCTCAAGCTTTTCGACTTGCCCAACATGATGACGATGGGAGGGCCTGGCAACGCGACCGTTACGCTCGGCATAACACTCTACCGCCATGGATTCATCAACTGGAATTATGGCAAGGCAGCAGCCATAGGCGTGGTCATTTTCGTTCTTTCCCTGGTCTTCACGATTCTTCAATTCAGCCTGGGCAGAAAGGAAGACGAGACGATATGAAGATACGAAAAATAAACCCTGCCGGCCAAAGGGAGCCCCCTGCCGAACGCCCGATTAAGCGAAGGGCGACTAAAATACATTATGGCATGTCTGAAATCGTCATAACCATAGTCCTCGTCATCCTTGCCCTGGTTATCATAATCCCGCTGGTGGTTCCCCTGCTTTTCTCCTTCAAGACACAACTCGAGTTTGCCTATCACCCGTGGGCCCTCCCCAAGGCCATCCGCTGGACCAATTTTATAGAAGCCTGGAAGGCCGTCCGGATTGATCAGGGACTTCTCAATACGCTCGTTGTCTGTTTTGGCTCAATCATATGCACGATTCCCCCCGCAATTCTTGCGGGTTATGTGTTTGCGCGTTACAAGAGCCGCGTAACGGAGATACTTTTCTATGCGATCCTTATAGGCTATTTCGTGCCTGTGCAAATGGTCCTTGTACCCCTTTACCGGATGGAAGTGTCCCTCAAGATGAACGACACCTTGTATGGCCTCTTCTTGCCTATGGCCGCCTTTGGAATACCCTTCTGGACACTCATCTTTCGTTCATTCTTCAAGAGTATCCCCAGAGAAATGGCCGAGTCCGCCAGCATCGATGGGGCGGGACACTGGCGCACCTTTTTCTCCATTATGTTGCCTCTCGCCCGGCCGGCGACTGTTCTAGCCATTATCCAGGTTTTCATGGGAGCCTGGAACGACTATCTTCTCAGCCTCATACTCCTGTCGGACCAGAACAAATTTACGATGCAACTTCGGGTCGCTTCTTTTCTGAACTCGTATGGAACAGACCGGATGCCCCGGTATGCCGCGGCTGTTATCATTTCGGCCCTACCTACGCTCATCCTGTACTTGATTGGCCATCGCTGGATAATCAAAGGCATGTTGTCCGGCGCAATAAAAGAGTAGGCCCCTGGAATATGAAGTACAAGAATCCTATCCTGCCTGGATTTCACCCTGATCCGAGTATTTGCCGGGTGGGGGATATTTTCTATCTTGCCACTTCAAGCTTCCATTATTTCCCCGGTATTCCGCTGTGGCGTTCGCGCAATCTTGTCGACTGGAAACTTGCAGGCCATGGTATTTCCCGTCCCGGACAAATGGACCTGACTAGAACAGGGGCTTCCCGGGGGCTCTATGCCCCGACCATCAGGGAAAGAGGCGGCAGCTTCTATATCGCCTGCACGGAGGTTGATCGAGCGGGGAATTTCATCATCACGGCTCCCTCGATCGATGGTCCCTGGTCGGATCCGGTGATGATCGCCCTTGGCGGCGTAGACCCTTCGCTTTTCTTTGATGATGATGGAGTCGCGTACCTCTGTACAAGCTGCAGCGACGGAGAAACAGCAGGTATAGCCCTCTCCGTCATCAATCCTGCCTCAGGTGAAATACTGGCAGGGCCAAAAGTAATTTCCTGCGGTTCAGGAGGCAGATGGCCGGAGGGGCCACACATCTACAAAAAGAATGGTCTATATTACCTCCTCATTTCGGAAGGAGGGACTGAATACGGCCATATGCTGACGGTTTTTCGCGCAGCTTCTCCCTGGGGGCCCTATGAAGCCTGTCCGCGAAATCCTGTGCTCAGCCACAGGGACTTTGCATGGAACCCCATTCAATGTGTAGGACACGGCGATCTCGTGGATGACGCGGCAGGCAACTGGTGGCTCGTCTGCCTCGGCGTCAGGCCTATCGGCTCCGTCCTCCTCCATAATCTGGGGCGTGAGACTTATCTGGCGCCCGTCTCCTGGGGTTTGGATGGCTGGCCGCTTGTTGGCGATCATGGGGTGTTGAACCTCAAGATGGAGGGGCCCCTCCCTGGGCCAGCTGTCGATAACAATAGCGGAGTATCCGGAGACTGGCACGACGAATTCGCGGGGCCACAACTGTCAAGCGAATGGAGTTCCCTGCGCGCACGTCTTCCGGGCGTCGTGGAAATGGAAAAGCAGGGGGGGCTTCTCCTCTCTGGCGGAGGGGTGAGCCTCTCCCTTCCTATGGCAACGCCGGCCTTTGTGGGACGGCCTCAACAGGCATTTGACTGTATTTTCAAAACGTCATTTGATTTCGATCCTTCGAGTGAAGAATCGGAAGCGGGTATTGTGGCCTATTATGATGATTCATATCACTATGAGGCTTTTGTGACACGTCGCTCCGGTGCGCGCGTTATCGACTTGAGAAAGCACATTCATGATACCGAAGCTGTAGCGGCCACGGTGAGTATTCCCCAGGAAGGAACTGTTCATCTGTTTATTGAAACCAGTCGCGAGTGCTATCGTTTTTTCTATGCCTGCGGGGAAGCCTCAGGCGAACTTGGTTCGGGCATGACGGCTGGCCTCTGTACCGAAGGCACGTGGCGCATGAGCTTTACCGGTGTTTTCCTTGGCCTTTATTGTGTCCGGGGAAGGGCGCTTTTTCACGATTCTTCCTGCGTGGACGTGGGGCAAGCATCATGATATCCTCGGTGAGGATGCAGAAGGAGCAAAAAAAGAGAAGCCGGCGAGTGCCGGTAATCGGTTTTCTTGCTGCCCGTTTCGATGAGGCCTATCAATATGCCGTTTGGAACGGCGCCGTGGAAGAGGCAAAGTCCCTTGGTGTTTCGCTTGTGTTCTTCGGAGGTCAACGCATAAGCAGCCCTATCGGATATGAAGCCATGGACAATATAGCCTTCGATCTTGCCAAACGATGTGATATTCAGGGTCTCATTGTCATGTCGAATGTCATTGGCACCTATATCTCGAACGAGGAACAGGCCGATTTTCTGCATCATTTCCATGACATGGAGCTTGTGACGATCGGTGTCGGGTTTGAAGGCATCGATAGCGTCTGCGTAGATGCTTCCGGCGGCATGAATTCGATAGTGGAGCATCTTGTCCGCATTCACGGGCGCAAACGCTTTCTCTTTCTTGCTGGGCCCAAGGGACATATTGAATCCGATGAGCGAAAGGCAGAATTCCTGCAGAGTCTTTCCTGTCTTCTTCCTGAAGCAAAGCCGGCGATTATCCACGGCGATTTCACCGAAGATGACGCCTGTGCAAGGGTGAACGAATTTCTCGATGCAGGCGGTGTGGTCGATGCGATAGTGGCCGCCAACGATCAGATGGCTTTTGGTGCCTTGGCGTCTCTTTCCACCCATGGCCTCAGCGTTCCCGCTGATGTTTCCCTTACCGGTTTCGATGATACCGAGGACAGCCGGTTTTCGGATCCTCCTCTTACGACGGTACGGCAACCGGTTGCGACCCTTGGCCGCGTGGCCATGCGTCATATGGCCGCGAAGCTTGGGTTTGTGCCTAAGGAGCCGTCGGTTTGCCTGCCCGTGTCCTGTATCATACGGGAGTCTTGTGGTTGCCAGTATTCCTCCAACCATGAAGAGACTAAAGGCAGGGCCGGTGCTGTTTACATGGGAGGCGGGGAAGAAAAACTTCCTGCAGAAACCGAAGAGGAGTGTCGCCACTTTGCCTCCCAACGCATTCTTGTGGAAAAGCGGGCAGCCATCCTTGGCGAAATCGAGGCTTCACTCATCTCTTCGTTCAGCATGGAAGATATCCTGAAGGAAATAGCCTGCAGCGCAAGGGAACTGGGCATCAGCAGCTGCTGGCTCAGCCTTTTTGACTCAAGCGATTCTCCGCCTGTCTGGTCAAGGCTTTTTCTTGCAGCAGACAACAAAGCTGTCCGCATTTTGGCTCCACAGGGTATGTGTTTCAGAACAGCCGAACTCGTCCCCGGGGGGCTTCCCGAGAAGTGGAACAGCTATGTCTGTGAGCCTCTCTGTTTTGGCAATGATCGCCTCGGCTACCTTATATGCACGGCAGATTCAACCGACCGGCGCATGTATTCAGCGCTGCGCGATCAGGTATCGAGTGCCATAAAGGGTGCCATGCTCATGACCGCCGAACGCAACAAGGAAAAGGACCTTGAGCGCAGTGTATACCTTCGCACGCTAGAATTGTCCACGACCAACTCCCGGCTTGTCGACGAAATGGAACGCCGAAAGAGCCTTGAACGCGAACTGCTAGACATATCCAACACTATAATGGGAGATATTGGCCGCGATATTCATGATAACCTTTGCCAGGACATCGCGGTGCTGGGCATTATGGCAGCGGTTCTTGAAGGGAAACTATCCCGACTTGGCCTTTCGGCGGAGGCCGGTGAGGCAGCAGCGATTGCCCGGAGATCCGGTGAGACCGCAGCCAAGGCCAAGGATATGGCCCGGGGTCTCTATCCTGCCGAAGTCGAGGCAAAAGGGATTGTCTCCGCCATTGAAAGTCTTGTTGCAAGTGCAACAGTGAGAGAGCGAAAGGAGCCCCATATACGGCTTGAGGTCACAAAGGGTTTTTCGGTCCGTGATTCCCGGAAGGCCCTGCAGTTGTACAGAATCGTGCAGGAGGCCTTGAGCAATGCTGTCAAGTATTCGAAGGCCTCGGAAATCAAGGTAGGTCTCTATGCAGACCGTGAGAATATAACGGTAGAGGTCGCCGATAACGGCATTGGTATTCCCAGGAACGCCAAAGAGGAGGGTGGCCTTGGTTTCCATATACTCAGATACAGGGCAAGCGTAATCGGCGGAGAACTCCGGGTTCGATCATCCAGCGGCGAGGGTACGACCGTGACATGCCGGGTGGCAAGGTAAGTTATGTCATTGCATCCAACATTTATAGTCATTGATGATCACCCCCTGTATCGGCAGGGCGTGATGACACTCATCAGCCAGGAACTTCATCTTGAATGTGTTGGGGAAGCAGGCAATATAAGCGATGCCATCGAGCTTCTTACCCGGTCCAGACCGCAACTGGCCCTCGTGGATATATCGCTGCAGAACCAAAGCGGCCTCGAACTCATCCATCTGATAAAGAGCGAGTATCCCGAAACACTAATTCTTGTGGTTTCCATGCATGAGGAAAATCTTTACGGAGAACGGGCGCTCAAGGCAGGGGCGCGTGGTTTTGTCATGAAACACGAAAATCCAAGCGTCCTCCTCGATGCCGTACAAAAGGTATTGGCAGGGCATATCGCGGTGAGCGAAGATCTGCGGCAGCGTATGCTTGAGAGTATTGTTGTAGGCAAGTCGGATATTGACATTGTGGGCCGGCTGTCCGATAGGGAGCTTGAGGTGTTCGTCCTTATCGGCAAGGGGTATGGAGCAACCGAGATAGCTGAACGTCTCCACATCTCGGTAAAGACGGTCAATGCCTATCGGGATCACATAAAGGACAAGCTCTGTCTTTCTTCTGCCGCCGATTTGCGCAAATTTGCCGTTGAATGGGTTTCGCAGACTTAATTAGGTAAAAAGACCGATGAATTAAACAGTCACAATTCCTATAAGCATGGCTCCATTCAGGAAGTATAAATAAGAGGGAAGGCACTGGTCATTTTTTTTTCGGGGAAAACCGGGAATGAGGGAGTGATGGCAATGGCGGTTCGCGTACCAGAGATTGATTACTATTCATTGCACGGAATATGGGGAGCTTACGCTTCGTTTGCCCTTGGTCGGATCGGAAAGGGTGCGGGGCTTGTCATCGGCGATGTCCGACCGCCGAGCAGCGGGCTCTTTATTGGCTATAGAATCGGAAATGGCGAGCCGCGCCTGCTCCCCTTTACATCGGGCAAAAATGTTGCCGTAGGGGCTTCCGCCTATCATGCGGATGAAAACAATCCGGCTGGCAGAGACGGTGGCCTCCGTCACCTGTCGTGTTTCGAGCCTGAAGAAATGGAACGCTGGGTCTCGTTTTCAGGCGAGGAGTGGCGCGCAGGCGCCCTGTCATTTCGTGTGGTTTCTTTTTTTGGCGAAATACCTGATCCACAGGACATGACACCAGCCTCGGCCCGTTCGGCCTTAAGGCCAGCCATTTTCCTGCAGCTGACGTTTGACAACACAGCAAATGAAAGCCAAATGACTGGTCTTTTTGGCATGCAGGGAATCCGGAGGCCACTTTCCGATATCACCAATGGCGGTCTCCTTGGCATGGCCTGCAACAATTGTCTTGGTTTTGCAATTCGGCCCGACATTGGCATTGACGAAGTAATGGATTGGTCCGTCGTCGATGCCGCCTTCAATGGCAATCGCCCTCTCAGACGACTTGCACAGGAAGGAGGCCTCCGTTTCAAGATCGCGCCGGGGCAAAAAGCGCAGTATGTCATTGCCCTTGGCGTTTTTCGCGAAGGCGTTATAACCACCGGTCGTCCAACCCGTGCCTACCATACCTGCCTGTTCAAGGATATTGAAGATGTCCTGGAGAACGCGCTCGATGAACAGGTTGAATCACTATTCCGGGCGGAGAGGCTCGACAGTTTCCTTGACAATTCCAATCTCTCGGAGGATCGGCGCTTTATCGTTGCCCAGGCGGCACATAGTTACGTGGCAAACACGGAGCTGCTTCTGTCGGAATCAGGTGAACCTGTTTTCCTCGTGAACGAAGGTGAGTACCAGATGATGAACACGCTGGATCTCACCATAGATCAGGCCTTCTGGGAGTCAAGATTCTCACCCTGGACCCTCCGCAACGAACTTGAGTCCTTCGGAGAATACTCTTCCTACCGGGACTCGCTTGGCATGGCTTTTGCGCACGATCAAGGCGTTGGTGATTGCTTTACACCCTTGGGGCGCTCTGTCTATGAAATGCCCGGGCTTACGGACTGCTTCAGCTACATGAGTTATGAAGAGACATTGAACTGGGTCATAACGGCATGTCTTTACGTGAACCTGTCAGGCGACTGGAATTGGGCCAAGGAAAGGCGCAAATGGTTCTCCACTTGCCTTCAGTCCATCAGAGCCCGCGATGGCAACAATGATGGTGTCATGGATAGAGATTCGGACCGCTGCGAAGGCGGGGCGGAAATCACCACCTATGATTCTCTTGACCCAAGCCTTGGCCAGGCGAGAAACAACCTGTAT
>JAJFUL010000161.1 GCA_021372425.1 Spirochaetaceae bacterium | reverse complement strand
TAATATACAGGACCCCGTGATATCCCAAGGGCATCCGTGATATCGGTGAGGTTTGTGGCTTCGTAGCCTTTTCGCGAAAACACCTCAATCGCCTTTTGTATCAGCTCATCCTTAAGGCTAACGTCATCCGCCATCGTGCGTATGCTCCTCTCATTTTCTTCAAAACAGTACTGTAATGGAATTTAGACGGTTACACAACTGTTTTAACGTTTTAACGCAGCAAATCATACCATAGTAAATGATTATGAAAAGAATACAAGTAAGACTTGTGAGGTGGATACAAGATATTTTTTGTTCGTTTGTAGAGGCAAGGAGAGGGGACTTCGAGCTCTATGTTCACCTTTCCTCAATCTTGTTCAAATACTTGGCGGCTCGCACAACATGCACCGCCAACACCGAGGAAGTCACCGTTCCGACACCGCCAGGTACAGGTGTGATAAATCCGGCCTTGGGTGCCACATCGTCGTAATCGACGTCTCCACACAACTTATTATTTGAATCGACGTTGATACCCACATCGATGACCACAGCATCGGGAGCAACAAAATGATCCGTAATCATATTTGCTTTTCCCACAGCAGCGATCAAAATCTCGGCATTTCTGCATGTGTTCTCTATATCTTTCGTTTTTGTATGGCATATCGTAACAGTCGCGTTCTTCTTCAATAACAACATCGAAAGCGGCCTGCCGACAACCATGCTTCTTCCGACCACGGTCACGCGCTTTCCTTCCAGCCCGATGCCAAAATGATTCAGAACTTTCATAACGGCTTCGGCCGTACACGGGGCAAAACCAGTCTCTTCTCCGGCGAATACTTTGGCGATATTGACCGGGCTCATACAATCAATGTCCTTTAACGGATTGATAGTATCTATTATCGTCTTTTCGTTCAGATGTTTGGGTAAAGGCCGGAAAAGAAGAATTCCATGGATTTCAGAGTCAAGATTGAGAGAGGAAAAGTTCTTTTCGAAGTCCGCTTGATCTATCGTTTCCGGAAATGCAAATACCGGACACTTGATGCCGAGCGTTCTCATTTTCTTCTTGACACCAAGCTCGTACACAAGATCATCCGGTCTTGCACCGACCCTTACGATCGCAAGCGTCGGTGTGATCCCGTATTGGTTGAGTCTTTCAATCTGTTTGAGCAGTTCTTGTTGAATAATCGCTGCTACTTCGGAGCCCTTCATTATAATGCTCATCTGACAGCCGCCTCCACTTGACGATAGATATTGTCGGCTTTAGCGATCCCTTCCGAGAGGATCGCCTCTGTCTTTTGATTTACTTCTTCAGCATATTGTCGGTTTTTCATCAATTTCGTGTTGATGAAAACATTAAGGCTTGCGCCCATTAACGCCGATTTGCAGAAAGCCGCCCCGACTCCTACGTCGCTCACGGCGATTCTTGTTCCTTTTTTTGCAAGCTCCTCATGAAGGTCCATGGCTTCGACGACTTTCCGCATAATTTCAAGTGGTACCTCACACGCGGACTTCAGTGCGCTTTCCATTGTTTCATCTTTGATCTTCCGTTCAGCTTCGTTCTCTTTGGGTAAACTATAGGCTCTGGAAAGCGGCTCGAAGACTTCTGCGTCTTTCTCGACCAGCGACGTGAGCTCGTTTCTCAAACCGTCGGCCTTTTTGATGATTCTGTCGATATCCGCCTGTACATCCGCGTATTTCTTTTTGCCTGACGTTAAATTGGCAACCATGCTAGCAAGGGCCACTCCCATTGCGCCGACGAAAGCGGAGGCTCCGCCTCCCCCCGGCACGGGGGCAGCCGAGGAGAGTAGATTGAGAAACTCGTTACCGCTCTTTTCCATAAACATCTTTAGAATAACCCCGATATTTTCCCGTTTGAATCGATATCGATCTTTTCGGCGGAGGGGACTTTCGGCAGACCCGGCATGGTCATGATGTCGCCGGTGAGCACGACAAGAAACCCTGCCCCGGCAGATACCTTCACATTCTTCACCGTGACCCGGAAATTCTTGGGCCGTCCAAGTTTTGTTGCGTCGTCCGAGAACGAATATTGGGTTTTGGCCATACAGACAGGCAAGTTTCCGAATCCAAGCTCCTTCAGGCGATGGATTTCTTTTTGGGCGGCCGAAGAGTAATCGACTCCGTCTCCGCCGTACACTTCTCGTACTATCTTTTCTATCTTTTCATTGATGGAAAGCTCGTTTTCGTAAAGATAACGGAATTTGACGTTGCCGACTTGCGTCAGCCTGACAACCTCTTCGGCAAGAGCTATGCCGCCCGCGCCCCCTTTCTCCCACACTTCGGACAGGGCGACGTTCGCGCCGTGTTCCTTGCACTTCATCTCGATAAGTCGCAGCTCCGCCTCGGTATCCGTCGGAAAGCGATTGATAGCCACAACCGCCGGAAGTCCGAATTTCTGCGTTATGTTCTCGAGATGTTTTAACAGGTTCGGCAATCCCGCTTCGAGGGCGACAAGGTTTTCCTTTCCAAGTTCAGCCTTGGAAGCCCCGCCGTGCATTTTGAGAGCCCGGGCACTCGCGACTATTACGACTGCCGAGGGAGTGATTCCCGCCAATCGGCATTTAATATCGATGAATTTTTCCGCGCCGAGATCCGCGCCGAATCCGGCTTCCGTGACGACATAGTCGGCCAGCTTGAGAGCCATAGTTGTAGCCATTATGCTGTTGCAGCCATGAGCAATATTCGCAAAAGGTCCACCGTGAACGAAGGTCGGCGTATGTTCGAGCGTTTGTACAAGATTCGGCTTGAGCGCTTCTTTCAGCAACGCTGCCATTGCCCCTTGAGCATTCAGCTGCATCGCCGTCACCGGTTTGTTGTCCCGTGTATAGCCGACAATGATTTTGCCCAGATTCTCTTTCAATTCTTCTATGTTTCGGGAAAGGCATAGTACTGCCATTATTTCGGAGGCGGCTGTGATATCGAATCCATCCTCTCTGGGTATCCCGTTGGCCTTGCCGTCGAGGCCGTCCACAATGGACCGGAGTTGTCGGTCATTCATATCCATGCAGCGTTTCCATGTGATGTTGCGCGGATCGATTTCAAGAGAGTTCCCTTGGTAGATGTGATTGTCGATCATTGCCGCAAGCAGGTTGTTTGCGGCACCGATCGCATGAAAATCCCCCGTAAAGTGAAGGTTGATATCTTCCATTGGTACCACTTGTGCGTATCCGCCGCCCGCGGCGCCACCTTTCACCCCAAACACAGGTCCGAGAGACGGCTCTCTCAAAGCGATCATCGTTTTGTTTCCCAGCTTGGCCAAGGAATCTCCCAGCCCTATCGTGGTGGTTGTCTTTCCTTCACCGGCAGGCGTAGGCGTAATCGCCGTGACGAGGATTAGTTTCCCGTCCTTCTTTTTGTTCAGCTCTTTGAATATGTTGTAATTTACCTTTGCTTTATAGGCACCGTACAACTCAATATCTTTTTTTTCGATACCGAGCGTCTGTGCGATATTCTCGATAGGCTGCATATCACTAGCTTGCGCAATTTCGATGTCACTCTTGATTTCCATTGTTATTCTCCTTCTTAATTTTCTTTTGCCTTATGCAGGTAAATAAACCAGTAGATTATTCCAACGAATAATCCTCCTCCCACTATGTTACCCAGTGTCACAGGGACAAGGTTTTTCACTATGAAAGAACCCCAGGTCAGGCCTTCGATCTGCTCCTGTGTCGCGCCAAGAGCGAGAGCGGCCGTGGCCCATGTGTGATTCGCTTTGGCGAGTATACCCGCCGGAATGTAGTACATATTTGCGATGCTATGCTCAAAGCCGGAAGTCACGAACAGCCAGATCGGGAAGAAAATGGCAAGTATCTTACCTGCTGTGTCTTTTGCTCCCGACGCCATCCAAATGGCCATACATACAAGCCAGTTGCAGAGGATTCCCAAAAAGAAAGCGTGTCCCCATGCCAAATGAGTTTTGTATGCGGCAATCTTAATTGTGAATCCTCCCAAAAGACCATTCGAAAAGTCCAACTGCCCGGAGTAAAGTATGAGGAATACAATGATCATCGCACCGACGAAATTCCCAAGATAAACGCAAAGCCAGCTTTTCAGCATCACTCCCAATGAGATTTTCCGTTCGCCGCAGGCGATCACTATCAGAGTATTCCCCGTAAAGAGTTCCGCTCCGCCTATAACCACCATCATCAGGCCGGTTGAGAAGATTGCTCCTGCGAGCGCCTTCGAGAGCCCCACCGAAGCGATGGTATGGACAGCGACGTTCGAACCTTCGGCCGCGAAGGCTATGAATGCTCCTCCCAAAATCGCCGACAGAAATTGTTTAAACACAGGCAAGGTTGTTTTTTTGAGCCCTGTCTCGATAAAACTCATCGCTGTTTCCGCAGGACTTAAGAATGCTTTTTCCACCTTCGCTACACCCCCTTGGGTATCTTGATATGTCTTGAGTCAATGTATGAGGCGTGCTGCGTTTCCATGAGAAACACAGCACGCTGTTCTTTATACTACGTTGGGCTTTATCGGTCATCGTTTGCAAAGGCAAAATAATTAAGTCTGTATTTGTATGCTTCATACAGTCCCTCTATACCATGCGGATTTCAAAGTTGAGGAGAACTGTGAGACATCCATGCCCTTGACTCTCAAGGAGGCGGGGAACGCCGCGTTTTGTTTCACTTGAAGTAATCGAGATAGCGAAGAATCTCGTACGAAAAGATGAGGTGCAGTCGCGTGTTTCCGTCGTTTAAATCGGCGTCGATGATTTCCGATATTTTGCTCAGTCGATAGACAAGGGTGTTTCGGTGGATGTTCAACTCTTGCGACGCCATGACAAGACTCTTCTCTTTCATAAGATAGACATAGAGAGTATATAGCAGGGTTCCTTCGTTCTTTTGGTCATGTTCATAGAGTTTTAGTGCTTCAGGATGGCAGAGTATGCGCACGTCGATCATTTTGGCGCAAAGTTCAAGAATATGCGACGCAACATAATTTTCATAGAAGAAAAGATATTTATCTTTCTCTATTAAGGTGCCATTCTTTATGGCCGCAGCTGCCAGCATGTATTGCCCGTGTAGCGCGGACAAATCATGAGATTTTAGACTTACGCCACATTTGAACTTTCGTTTGCAGAGGAAGGTTTCCAGCGTTCCGAAAATGTTCGGCAATGCCTTTGTACAATATTTTAGATTTACAATGAGTACCAGCACATCACTAAGTGAGAGAAGGATACTGCCCGAAAACAAATTTTTTATCATCGCGCCAGTGTATTCGATTGTACCACCGGAGACGTCCTTGAAGTCGGGAATGATCTTCAAAAGATAGTAACTGTCTTCGACGTTCCAGCCGATCTGCGACAGCCCAAACCGGAGGATACCGGTATCGACGGAATTGCCTTTGATCAAATCAAGCATAATCCGTTCGACATAACCTAAATGAAGATAATGGAGGTTTTGTCTTTTGGCTATGACGTTGGTCAATACTGTGGCGACATGATCCAGAAGACCCAGCTGGGCTTCCTCGAGATGATGGGAATGCTCCCGCACGCAGATAGATACGATTCGTTTGTCATGAGCAAAAATATTTGCTGACATGTAAGGAAGGATGAATCCGCCCAAATTTACCAACATGGCTTCTCGTCCGCGGTTGAGTTCGTCGAGCAAATTGGCTTTTTTAAGTGCGTCAATAACGGTGACACTCGCATAGCCGGTCGAAAGCATTTCCATCCATGATTCGTCGTGTATGTCGTCGTCAAGCTCGCTGGAGTGGGCGATGAGCCTCAACGACGAATCTACAAGATGCACGGGATTATCAAAAAAACGACTGCAAATGTCCAGAAGGGACTGGATATCCTGTTCCTGCATAACTGCATCGTACAGTTCGCTGTCAATTTGGTTGTAGAAGTCAAAGACCTGCTGCACGGCATTGAATATTTCGGGGACATCACCCTCCTCGAAGGATAGCCAGTTGCACTCCGTCTCTGAGAGTGCTTGCGCGGCTTCTTCGCCCACCACTATGACGTCGGACGGCAGGCTAGCTTGATCAATGGTTCTTATCTCCTCAGCCGTTCCGATATACACAGCGTAAGGATCAAAATGAACAATACCGGGGGAAAGGAGGCGGGCACTCAGTAAATTATTGCCATGATTGGTGCAAAGATGAAGATTGGGTTTTCTATCGGCAAGCTTAAACGCGATAATAGGCAGATTGAGTTTCAAAATAGAACCTCCTTTTTCTGTCAGCTATCTACTGATTAGAACCGATCAAAAGGTAAGTCAACCCATGCTTTCCGCTATGTATTATTCATACAAAAAAGGAGAAACATTATCTGATTGTCAGTACGAAGACGGGGGGTGGGAAGGTGGTATAATTAAATTCAGGTTGTAGGAGGAATCAAAATGAACGAGAATTATGAATCTCTCCATAAGATCGACATGAATAAGGTCGACATCAAACACGATCCCCAATTACGCTTTACTCCTTTTGTGCCGTATCTGCCGGCTGCTCAGCCGTATGTTGGCGGAAGACTCCTTATGAATTCTTGGGGGATAGCGACGCCAGTCTGGTATTCTGGATGGCGAGACGAGACGCTTTCATGGCATCAGACCTGTTCTCTCAGCGCAGTCCTGAATCCTACGTCGGCCACTATTATAAAGGGACCCGATGCGAAGAAATTTCTCAAAGAGAACTTCGTCAACAATGTCGACAACTTCCCAATCGGCATCATCAAGCACGGTCTTCTTTGTCTCGATAATGGCCTCTTGGCTACTCACGGTGTCCTAATGCACACGGCGGAGGATACCTACGAAGCGCACTGGCACGCGCCCTACATAAACTACCTTTTTAGCAAAAAAAATTATAATGCCGAGCTTATCGATATTTCCCTGAAACAGTACATCTTCCAGTTACAGGGGCCGCGCTGCCTTGAAATTCTTGAAAAGGTGACCGGTGATGATCTACACGACATCGCATACCGCCATTTCCGCATGAGCCAGATTGATGGTCACGCGGTACGCATTTTGCGGTTCGGCATGGCCGGTACGCTTGGTTACGAGGTCCACGGCGAAGCAGAATATGCAAGGGAGCACTATAAAAAGATTCTGGAAACGGGGCAATCCTATGGCATTCGGCCTATAGCTTGGTTTAGTTACAACATGAACCACATTGAAGGCGGTTTCCCACAGCTTTACGAGCATTTTGTTTCCGCCATGAGCCTGAACGAAGACTTTGTAGAGTATCTTAAAAAAACGCCTTATACGGGCGGCAATACCTACAATACGTCCACTGAAGGCATAGAGTTCTTGGGTAGTGTCGGTCCCGACCCACACAATTACATGTACAACCCCTTTGAATTGGGACTTGGCCGCTGCATTAATTGGAATCATGAATTTCCGGGGAAGGCGGCTTTGCAGAAGATCAAGGATACGCAGGACATCGACACGGTCATGCTCAAATGGAACGTCGAGGATCTGTGTAAGATCTACGCCTCGCAGTTCGTGCCGGGTGAAGACTATTATAAGCAAATGGATTTACCAGCCGATTCTGCAAGTGTAGCATTGTTCGGTCACTTTCTTTTCTCAACCGATCAAGTGTTCGACGAAAACGGAAATAAGCTTGGGCGATCCTACGGACGCATCTACTCTCACTACTACCGCGCAATGCTATCATTTGGTGCACTTTCCGCGAAAGGACGCGAACTCGGCAAAGAAGTGTATATCCTCTGGGGCGAACCTGGAACAAAGCAGATGAAAGTCCGCGCCACCGTCGAGCGTTTCCCCTATAACGACCACCTCGTCAACGACGGCTTCGACGTGGAGACAATCCCACATCCCGTATTTGACAGATAAGTGCAGAAAAGCCGTTGCTTTAGGGCGACGGCTTTTCTAGCGAATTTATCATAATAATTTAGATTTGAGGCTCTTTCAAAAGTCCCGGCATTTCTTTGGATGAACTGGTGCAAGCTTGAAGAAATAGAAGGAAAAGGGAGGGAATCATTGTCATCCTTGGGGCAATCCAGCAAACTATACAAAATTCCCCAAAAATGTGCATTCGCTTGTTCTACTGTGGTCCTTGTTGTATAGCGACGCTTCGTTGCAGGTATACTGAGTCCCGGAAACAAGACAAAGGTAGCCTTGGAAGCGGTACCAGCTGTACAGGCAGATCGGACAGCATCAGGTGGAGAACGAGTTCCTAAAAAACGTATAGACAACTGTACGGGACCGAGTCGAAGCAGTAGAACCCGAGCATCCTGAGCTTTTGATACGGAGGCGATGTGAACTGATGTCGATCAGTCGGGCAGCCTACTATTACAAGCCCAAGGAGAACGGCGAGGACCCGGAGCTGGCCGTGCTCTTTGCAATCCTGTACCTGTATCCCGGAAGATACTAGCTTGGAAGGTTTCGAATACACTGGACGCGGAGTTCTGTGTGCGGGCCCTGGAGGAGGCGATATCGAACGACGGTAAGCCTGCCATACTGAATACAGATCAGGGATGCCAGTATAAATCTCCCTGTCAGCTATCTACTGATTAGAACCGATCAAAAGGTAAGTCAACCCATGCTTTCCGCTATGTATTATTCGTACAGAAAACGAGAAACATTATCTGATTGTCAGTACGAAGACGGGGGGTGGGGAGGGTGCTATTCTGATTACGAGATTAATAGGAGGTCTCATGTATGAAAGAGATACCAATCACCTTGAACAAGGTAAGCGAGCTGAAGTATGTCCCCCAATATCACGATGTAAAGACATACGCAAATATTTTCGGCGGTATTTTCCAGTGGGAAGCTGACGACTGGGAGTCTACATCACTCTCATGGAAAAAAAGCTGCTACATACACGCTGGCATCAGTGGCGTCGAGGTAACGCTCAAGGGACCGGATGCCCAGAAACTGGTCTCAATGTCCGCCATAAACAACTGCTACAACTGGAAGGTCGGCTTTGCAAAGCATCTGGTCATGTGCGATGACAACGGTCTTATCTCCAGCCATGCTCTGGTAAACCGCACCGAGGCGGACGCCTTTGTAATGTCCGCCGCCAACCCATGGCCCTGGATCAAGCTGCTGAACACCGGAAAATATAACGCTCAGCCCTTTTTCCGCGATATTTTTGTGTTTCAGTGCGCCGGCCCCAAATCTCTTACCTGCATTGAGGATCTGACACAAACCGACCTGCACGACATGAAATGTCTTGAGTTCAGACCGGTGAAAATTCCCGGTCTTGACGCAAAAGTTGAGGTTGAACGTATCGGTATGTCCGGCACGCTGTCCTATGAACTGCGCGGAGCGGGGGAGGACGGCCCCGCTGTATACGACGCATTCTACAAGCTGGGCAAAGAGAAATATGATATGAAGCGCCTTGGCTGGCGTACTTACTTCGTAAATCATACTGAGGGAGGCTATCCCCAGACCTCCTGCAGCTTCTCTCAGGCCTGCGACTATGATCCCGAATTTGTGTCCTCCGGAATGAACCTTCTTCCCCCGGTCTACACCGGCAGCTATGACCCGGCAAATTACAGGGCAAGACTGCGCACCCCGGGAGAAGTAGGATGGATGTGGATGGCGAAATTTGACCACGAATTTGTGGGTCGCGCCGCTGTTGAGGCCGAGGCAAAGGCACCCAAGCGTACCATCGTGACTCTGGAGTGGAACACTGACGACGTGGTAAATATCTATGACTCTCAATTCCGCGATGGCGAGCCCTACAAGTACATGGAAATGCCCATAGCCCCTCAGCAGCCCGCCGGCGGCCATGCCGACCGTGTGCTCACTGTCGACGGCAAGGAGATCGGAGTGTCTTCTTCTGTCGTTTACAGCAAGTACTTTCACAAGACAATATCTCAATGCACCATTGATGTTGACCAGGCCGACATCGGCAATGAAGTCATCGTCGAGTGGGGCGACTTTGGCGGAAAGATCAAGAAGGTCCGTGCTACCGTTGCCCGCTTCCCGTATCTAGACCTTGTGAGAAACGAAAAATACGACATGAACACAGTACCTTCGGGTGTTATAGAACGTTGAACCTTTTGCTGACCCGCGCCTTTTTAATAATTAATAAGGATTTGGAGAGCCCCCAAAGCAGCATCGGGGGCTCTGATGATTTGGAAGGAGGGCATCCCAATGAGCGAAAAAAAGAGTCTGTATGGGCGGATCGTTTTGTTTCTGTCTTGCTTGGGTATCTTTTCTGCCAGCTATACCCAGTATCAATTGTCGCCCCTTGCTCCAAAAATTATTTCTTCCTTAGGCTTGTCAACAAGCCAATTTACCAGCATTTTTTCCGCACCCATGATTCCCGCTGTTTTCTTGAGCCTTGTGGCTGGCCTAATGGTCGACAAGTTTGGTGCTAAAAAAGTTATAGCCATCGGCCTGTTAATTTCAGCTGCAGGTTCTTGTTTGCGCTTGACCGCCAGCAGTTACAGCACCCTCTTGATTTATATGATCATGACGGGCTTTGGGGCTGCATTCCTGAACGCGAACGCGGCTAAAATCTTCGGGGGCTGGTTTCCTCCCGAAAAAATCTCCTCCATGATGGGAATATTTTTGGCAGCTTCGACCATCGCCATGACCGTCGGTACGGGCACCACCGCCCTGTTCCCTTCGATCACCAGCGCATATGCGACAGCCGCAGTTGTTAGTGTCTTTGCCGCGGTTCTCTGGATTGCCTTGATGAAAAATCCCGTGAGTACCGGTGCGGACAACGTACCTCCTTCTCGCCCAATTTCCGAATCGTTGAAAGTTGTGGCAAAGAGCTCCCCTGTCTGGATTGTCGGGCTTTGCCTTATGTGCATTCTTGCCAGTAATATTACGATAAGTTCATTTCTTCCGACAGCTCTTGGCGGACGGGGCATAAGCTCCGTGGCGGCCGGTGCCTTTTCTACCGCCATTACGCTTGGATTCTTTGTAGGATGTCTGTTTGCACCCCTTATAGCAACAAAACTGGGGAAAATGAAGCCTTTAATGTTTGTATTCGGTTTAATCTCCGCATTCGGCGTCGCATTTGCATGGCTTTCGCCGCAGGGTGCGCTACTGTGGATAGGGTTGTTTATCACTGGCATTGCTATGGGCGGTTTGATGCCGCTTTTGATGTCAATTCCCATTCAGCTTCCGGAAATCGGCCCTACGTACGCGGGTACGGCCGGAGGCTTCACGGGAACGCTCCAACTGCTTGGCGCCGTTGTTGTGCCCGCATATATCATAGCCCCCATAGCCGGATCCAATATGAAGCTGTTCTTCATTCTCGGCGGGGTATGCATGGCCGTGTTATGCGTTTTGGTGCTTTTCCTCCCAGAACTTGGAGCTGGAGCTAAAACCAAAGTCAGAGCTGAGCAAAAAACGGCTTAAAGGATCTTTTATGAGTAAGAGCGTGTTATTTTACGGCTTGCCGAGAGCAAATTCATTATAGCCTGCGTGGGGCGTGCCTTCTGCCTTGCCTGAACCTGAACCCATGCCTGACGTCCAGAACATGATGAAAGACGAGCGCTTGATGGCAATCCAGAAGGTCGGCGTAAAGGGACTTCATTACCCCATCGTACTCCTCGACAAGGTGAACAGCGTCCAGCACACAACTGCCCTCGTCAATCTCTATGCGGACTTGCCTTACGAGTTCAAAGGTACCCATATGAGCCGTTTCATAGAGGTCTTTGACAACTACCGCGATGATCTTTCCATGCCCCAATTCCTTCGTATGCTCGACGGAATCCGGACGGCTCTCGCTGCGGAGACCTCTTACGCCGATATCCATTTTCCCTATTTTCTTGAGAAGAAAGCTCCTGTCTCTGGCCGGAGCGCCATGATGTCCTATGAGTGCGCTTATAGAGGCAAGGTAGGCTCAGGGGGAAAGGAGTTCGACGTGGTAGTATCCGTACCTGTGCAGACGGTCTGTCCCTGCTCAAAGGCTATTTCCGCCTGTGGCGCCCACAATCAGCGGGGTATCGTGACGCTTACCGTGGCCCTGGGGCCCTTCTTCTGGATCGAGGATCTCGTGAGCCTCGTGGAAGACTCTGCTTCTTGCGGAGTCTATACCCTCCTAAAACGCGAGGATGAAAAGTTCGTTACCGAGAGGGCCTATAATAATCCTCGCTTCGTCGAGGATCTCGTACGCGAGGTCTATCTTAGGGTATCTGCGTTGGGGCAGTTCCCCAAGTTTTCAGTGGAGGCGGAGAATTTCGAAAGCATCCATAATCACTCTGCATACGCTTATGTAGAATATCCAGAGGGATAGTACGCTTCGCACGGATTGTTCACTGAATAGTTTATTTCATGATAAAGTCCAGGGCAAAGGAGTTCGAGATATAATGATATCAAACCGATTTATTATTACCGTCATCGGTAGCGACCGTGTGGGAATTGTTGCGCGGACTACTACGGTAATGGCAAATTTCAATGTGAATATCGTCGATATCAGTCAGACTATCATGCAGGGCATTTTTACGATGATTATGCTTGCGGAAGCGCCACAAGAGGGCTTCGATCTTGCGGCATTTCAGGAGGGGATGGCCGCGGAGGGAAAGAGCCTCGGCGTTGAGGTGAAGGTACAGCATGAAGACGCTTTTCGTTACATGCACCGGATCTGAGTGGCGGGGGGATGCTCATGCTCATAAATCCGAATGAAATACTAGAAACAATCCGCATGGTCAGGATGGAACATCTGGATATCAGGACCGTGACAATGGGTATCAGCCTCAGAGACTGTGCTCATCCAGATATACGAATTTTCAATGAAAATATCTACAAAAAGATAACCTCACGCGCAAAGGATCTCGTTCGTACGACGAATGAAATTCAAAACCTCTACGGGATTCCAATAATAAACAAGAGAATTTCGGTAACCCCAATAGCGATCGTAGCTGAAAGTTGTGGCGCGCCGGATTTTGTTTCTGTTGCAAAAACTCTGGATGAGGCTGCAAAGAAGGTGGGGGTGGATTTCATCGGGGGTTTTAGCGCTCTTGTTCACAAAGGGACGACCCCAGGAGACTTGAAGCTCATAAACTCGATCCCCGAGGCTCTAGCCGAGACGGAAAAGGTCTGTGCATCGGTAAACGTTGCGACTACGAAGGCAGGGATCAACATGGATGCGGTGGGCCTGATGGGCGAGGTGATAAGAAAGACCGCAGAACTGACCGCCGAGAGGGATGGGATAGGTTGTGCCAAACTAGTTGTTTTTGCCAATGCTCCGGAAGACAATCCCTTTATGGCGGGAGCCTTTCACGGAATAGGGGAGCCTGAGTGTGCAATCAACGTCGGGGTAAGCGGGCCCGGGGCCGTGAACGCTGCTCTTCGCGAGCTCGAGAGACCGAATCTCACAGAAATCTCGGAGGTCATAAAAAAAACGGCCTTCAAAATAACCCGTATGGGGGAGATGATCGGGAGGGTAGTTTCAGAGCGGCTCGGAGTGGAGTTTGGTATCCTGGATCTCTCCCTGGCTCCGACTCCGGAAATCGGAGACAGCGTCGCTGCTATTTTGGAAGCCATGGGGCTCGAGCGGTGTGGCGCTCACGGAACGACTGCGGCGCTTGCCCTCTTGAACGATGCGGTGAAAAAGGGAGGGGCAATGGCATCTTCCCGTGTCGGGGGTTTGAGCGGGGCGTTCATTCCCGTCAGTGAGGATGCGGGCATGATAGATTCCGTAGAGGTGGGAGCGCTTACGTTGGAAAAGCTGGAAGCGATGACTAGCGTCTGCTCGGTCGGACTTGATATGGTTGTGGTACCAGGAGATACTCCAGCGTCCACACTGTCGGCAATTATAGCGGATGAAATGGCAATTGGGGTAATCAACAAAAAGACAACGGCAGTAAGGATCATTCCCGCACCGGGGAAAAGAGTCGGTGAGTTGGTGGAGTTTGGAGGATTGCTGGGAAGGGCGCCGGTCATGCCGGTGAGTGGTTTCAGCTCGGAGATCTTCGTGAAGCGCGGCGGGAGATTTCCAGCGCCGATTCAGTCGCTTACGAATTAAAATGTCGCGGGATAAAGATTACATGTAGTTGTCAACATCTGATCTGACAAACATGGTGTAAAGATTCATGGGATGTCGCTATCGGTGTTTTGACCCGATAGTACGAATCCCTCTGTATCATATATCCAAGTATTTTTGCGATCCCTCTTGGGAGGAACTACAGGAAGGGAGCCTTTCTCAATGACCTTTGCACGCATCGCATCTTCTTCCCGGACGCGCCGTGGGAGCAAGCGATCGAAGGCGCACAAATGGGTATTCTGTTCAACCAGGGCGAGATTTGCTGCTCTGGGTCGCGGGCCCTATCTTATATTTATCCTCAAATTTTTGAAATAATAGCTTTTTTATCATTTGTTTCTATTGACAGAGTCGTATCGGCCCGTTATTCTGCTTCTATCGATAGAA
>JAJFUL010000157.1 GCA_021372425.1 Spirochaetaceae bacterium | reverse complement strand
GCGCATGCCCGATCCATGATCGGGTCGGCAAAGATCTCCCTGGGATGGATTACGGTTTTATTCACAAGCCCTGTCGTAATTTGCCTGATTGCGTTCACCTCATGGGCGCCATTCAGTGAAATGCAGAGAAAATGCTCCTGCTTTCTGTCTGCAAAATGAGAGATGAGTGGATACACATCGCGAGGCATGACGATCCTTTTGCCCTGGACCGAGTAATATCTTCGCCCAAGTTCGATGGCTGCGGCAACCGCGCATGCCCGCGCGTCGCCAATGCCTGAAATGTTCTTTGCAACATCGATATCCATGCAAGCCCTGTTCTGATCGATGACTCGGAGTACTTCATCAGCCAGCTTGACTACTGATTTGCCGGCACAGCCAGAACCGAGCATTGCCACAAGGAGTTCCCTGTCCGAAAGGGATTGAGCCCCGTCTTCCAGGAGACGCTCGCGAACATTGGGGCATTTGTTAGGGGACTTGTTCGGTGACTGCTTTTCTAGGATATAGTTGGAATTCATTGGCCTCTCCTCCCTACATACGCGCCGGAAGCCTGAATTCGCTTTGATTCGGGCAATGAAGATATTCCAAAATGCGCATTGACAACATATAATGCAAAGAACGATATTTTGAGCACCCCAAAGTGCTTGAGTATCATTTATTATAGAGGAGGTTCCTGGATGAAAAGCTTGAAGGGATCAAAGACTGAAACCAATCTGATGGCAGCTTTTGCCGGCGAGTCACAGGCCCGAAATCGTTATACTTATTTTGCCTCAAAAGCCAGGGATGAAGGGTTCATTCAAATCTCCCTCGTCTTTGAGGAGACTGCGAACCAGGAAAAGGAACACGCAAAAAGGCTCTTCAAGTTCATGGAGGGCGGCACGGCCACTATCACGGGAAGCTTCCCGGCCGGAATCATCGGCACGACGAGGCAGAATCTCGAGGAAGCTGCCGGAGGCGAGAACTATGAATGGAAAGAAATGTATCCCGGTTTCGCAAAAGTGGCAAAGGAAGAGGGCTTCGATGCAATCGCCACAGTGTTCGAATCGATAGCGGTGGCCGAAAAACAGCATGCCAGGCGCTACGAGGCATTTGCCGCCAACATAGATGCGGGTACGGTTTTCAAGAAGGACAAGCCGGTAGTCTGGAGATGCCTCAACTGCGGCTATCTCTATGAAGGCGATTCTGCTCCCAAGGCGTGCCCCGCATGTGCGCATCCACAGGCCTATTTTGAGGTTCTGGGAGAGAACTGGTAAGCCGGTTGTCGCTCTTTGAGTCTGATTCTGGAAAAAGAGGAGGCAGGTCCAATGACAGAGAGAATGCAGGTCTATAAATGCGAGATCTGCGGCAATATCGTCGAAGTAGTCCATGCGAGCACCGGTACGCTCGTATGCTGCGGACAACCGATGACGCTGATGGCGGAGAACGCCGTCGATGCCGCAAAGGAAAAGCATGTTCCCGTGATCGAAAGCACGCCGGAAGGTTTCTGGGTCCTCGTGGGTGCCGTTGCCCACCCGATGGAACAGAAACACTATATCGAATGGATTGAGCTGATAGCCGATGGCAAGCTCTACAGGGCCTACCTGAAGCCCGGCGATGATCCCAAGGCTTTCTTCCCCGTGAAAGCCGAAAGTGTTTCGGCACGCGAGTACTGCTCGCTTCATGGTTTGTGGAAATCCTGATTCCATAACGCACAAGGCAAAAAGGAGCTGGTGATGAAGAAATACGTATGTGAAGTCTGTGGTTATATCTATGATCCCGCAGAGGGTGATCCGGATGGGAAGATCCCCGCAGGGACATCATTCGATGACCTTCCGGCAGATTGGGTGTGCCCCATGTGCGGTGCGGGAAGGGACTCTTTTTCGCCTGCAGACTGAGGAATTTTCTGCTGACCGCAGCGAGCCCATTGCACATTAAAAACTTATGGTGCTATGCCGGCCTGCGACTGCATTCACCTAAACCGCCCGGGAAAAGAGGAAGGGACAATGATTTCTCGCGATGATTTCGTATTTACGATTGGGTTCGACGGAGCTTTGGCCGTCGTCGACGGAAAGGCCAAAAAGGAATTCGGCAAGCTGTCGACCATGCAATTGGCCGAGAAGGGCCTTTACAGGGCGGCTTTTTCGTCGGCCCTCTTTTCAGGGAAACAGGACGAGATGCAGGCTTTCATCGATTATTTCAATGCCAAGGCGGGTACCAATTACGTCACATCGGCGCAATTGTCCCGCCTCTTTGGTGTCTATCTCGAGGAAATTACAAAGACGCTTGTGCTGTAACGCTTGCCGCGAAACAGCCAATGGGCTGACAGCCGGGTCAGTAATGCTTACAGCGCGCCTAAATAACCGCGACGATCCTGCATTTTAGGTAATGAGACTCATCATAACCGGACACGATAGGGTGATCCAGGTCCTGCACGCGGCTTTCGATGAGCCTGTAGCGCCTGCGGCAGTCGCTGGCCGCCTCGGCCAGCATGGCATCGAAAAGGGAATCGCCGAACCAGTAGGAGCAGGAACAGGTTACGAGTACGCCGCCTGGCTGCAACAAACGCAGTGCCCTGACATTAATCTCCTTGTAGCCGCGCCAGGCCGATTTGACCGTAGCCCGGGATTTGGCGAAAGCAGGCGGATCGAGGATGACCATATCGAATTTTTCCCCGGATTTTTCAATCTCATGAAGAAAATCGAAGGCATTGGCCTCTGTCGTCACGACGCGGTCGGACACTCCGTTCAGCCGGGCATTGTGCTGCGCCGCCGCCAGCGCCTCGCGCGACGAATCGACCGCCTGCACCGAAGTTGCCCCCTGCAGCGCGCAGGCGATACCGAAGCCGCCCTGGTTGCAGAAAACATCCAGCACGCGGCGCCCTTTGGCGAGGCGGGCGGCGGCGCCTCGGTTGGCTCTCTGGTCCAGAAACCAGCCCGTCTTCTGCCCGCTCAACAGGCTGACAGAGAAAAGGGCTTCATTCTCCTTGATGATAATCGAATCAGGGACCGAGCCTGCGAGTACGCCATCAGCAACGACAAGGCCTTCTAGGGCACGTACTGGCGCATCCGAGCGCTCGGCCACACCATCAGGCTGGAATGCATCCGCAAGCGCCTTCAAAATGAGAGGCTTCCGTACCTCAGCCCCAAGGCTGAGAAATTGTGTTGACAGCCAGGTCCCGGCTTTGCCTGTCGCCTCATCCTTGCCGACATAGCGGTCGACAATGAGCCCCGGCACCGAATCAGCCTCACCGAATACCATTCGGACGCTCTGCTCCTCCAGGTTGAAAAATTTTTGACGCCAGGCGAGTGCGAATTTGAAGACTCCTGCAAAAAATGCCGCATCGGCATGTTCATCAGTATGCGAAAAAATCCTGGCCCTTATCTTCGAATTTGGATTGAAAAAAGCGAAACCGAGCAGCTTCTTCCGTGAATCGAGGACGCGGACTTCATCGCCAGGGGCAGGGTCGCCTTCGAGGGTGGCGATTTCATTGTCGTAGATCCAAGGGTGTCCCTGCCGGATGCGGAGTTCTTCTTTTGGTTTCAGAATGATGGTAGGCATACGCATGTGACAAGGATACACCGAAGACAGCTCTTTGGGGAACTGTTGACTGTGTAGGGGCTTTTCAATTGATTCGGAAAGATGGGTTTCATACCCCGCAGCGTGCACAGGCATAGTGTCACCCTTGAAATCAGGCAGCGTAGGTTTTGTGCAAAAAAAGCATTGCCCGCCGTCGGCAGCAGGCAATGCAGGCGAAAATTGCAGACCAGCGGACCTTCTACATTTCAACCCACTGGCAAGGAGGACTTTTTTACAGCTTGTTCGGATCGATGTTCAACACGATATCGTTCCCGGTGGCGCCGGCTACACAGAAGTTGTTGCCGCCAGAACTGCTGAGGACGAGGTTCCAGGACGGATCATCGTAGATGCAGATCTTGAACTGGGCGCCATTGGCCGCATCGCCCCAGCCAGGCGCCTTGCCATAGAAAGTAATGGTGAAGGTTCCGGCATCATCGACTGTGCCAACAAGGCCGGTATCGGTAACAGATGCCGCTGTCACGTTCCAGTTAGGACCAATAGTGGCCGTTGTTGAGCCGATTGATTCACCCGCAACGACAAATTTCTTGCCGATATCGGCTGTGAGGCCGCTTATTGTCAGCGTGTATTTGCTGTAGGTTTCGGCAGTGGCGGTTGCCGTGACCTGAATCGCCTCGGTATTGGTAGTCGTGGAGACATCGGCCTTAATGGGTAACTCATAATCAGGATAGGCCTGCGTATGTACACTTGGGCAGCCCGTCAGCGAAATAGCCACAATCAAAACAGCAAGTCCCAATGCTATTCGTTTCATAGTTCTTCTACCTCACTTTAAATCAGAGGTCCCAGTGGAGACCGAGACGCGCTGCAGCATAGCCATCATAATTGTCTACGCCGTTGTAGGTGACATAATTATCCAAGTAGAGACTCTCCTGCCCATCTCCAAAGCTCTTGTAGGGATCCATGTTGTACACGAACTGGACATAGGCAGTGGGCTTCTGCAAGACTTTGAGTTTCGTCGAGGCACCAAGGAAGAAGCCAAAGGGGGCTTTACTTGCTGTTACGCCGGCATTGGCTGTCCGGAGGCCGGCGCCAGCCTGGACAGAAAGGTCATTGGGCAGCTTCACGACGCCAAGGAGTGTGTTGAAGAGGTAATCTTCGTCCCCGTTGTCAAAGCCGTAATAGAGATCGGCTTCCTTGATTGTGTCCGAAAGATCCGAAACACTTCCCTTGAGGCCGGCTTCTTCCGCCAGGAATTGGCTCGTCTTTGTCCCGCGGATGAATGCATCTGCCGCAGCAGTGTTGTAATAGAGCTTGCCGTAGGCAGCAACGCTGCTCTTGTAATCCACGAGTTGGTCGAGCTTGTACTCGACAGAGGGTTTTGCATAGATTTGGATATTGTCTTTGTCATTGTAATGCTGTTTTGCAGCGGTCTTGTCGAGTGGAATTTCGGCATAGGTTGTAAGGCCAACCGTAAGGGCATCCATCGGATAGACAAATCCATCGATCCAGACGCGTTGGGTGTTGAGATACCCCAGTTGGTCGACCAGGTGTGTATGGCTATCGGCTCCTTCCTCGACATACATCATGTTGGCCTGAAAACCGCGTGCCCTGTAACCGAGGGTTACCCCGTAGTAATCGCTTGTATAGATCCCTTGTACATTGGCTGCAAAATTGGCAAGGAATCCCATCCCCTGCTTTGCGCCGGAGACATCAGATGAACTGGGGTTATATGGCGTCATGTAGTCTGGACTGACGATGTTGGCGCCCCAGACGTTGTACAGCACGTTCGCCTTTACTTCGAAGGGGCTGAACTTGCCGTCATAGCCGCCGATAAAGTCAGCTTCATAGATTTCGTCAAAAATCGTATCGAAGGTCTTGCCGTAAGCGCCGTTGTACTGGAGGTCGAGATAGTGGTTGCCATACTGCGCATTGACATAACTAAAGAGGCCATACTGGCTTCCGGCGCGGTCTGCGGTCCGGTTCGGGCCAATGGTTGCATTGACAACCAGGTCACCGTAATTGCGGAGAGCCTGTCCAAGGTTGAACACGGAGAATCCGCCGGTCTCGGCATAGCCAGCTTCCCATTCGGAGTCGACCGTTGTCCAACTTACATTGGTGTGGCCGGGCAGCTTGGCATATTTGTAGCCAGTCACGAAATTGACATAGTCGCTGTCAAAACCGAGCTTGAGATGGCCGAGATAGGTTCCTGCCGCTTTCTGGCCGCCAAAGTAGTAGATCGGATCAAAAATGGTATCGACAAGGAAGTTCGTGAAGCCATTCTTGAAGGTCAATGAGCCATCCTTGTAGAGGTTGTCAAAGCTGTCATTTTCAAACAGGGCGATTTCAGCATAGGCGGGCACACTTGGAAGTATATTGCCTGAGAATTTCAGGTAGGATTTGGCACCGATGCCTGCAGTTGCAGAATCTCCTCCCGTTACTGTGGGGACCTTTAGCTGTGCACCAGCCATGCTCCATGTCTGGAAACTGATCTTCGAGCCGCCAGCGGGAGCCGCAACGGCTGCCACCGTCGTCCCTGCTTTCTGGGAAGCGACGATAGCCGCTACATCGACAAGGCCATTGAACCCGCCGTAGCCGTCATCGACCTTGTCCGGAGCCTTTGTATCGAAAATCCAGGCATCATCGGCGATGAACTTGTATTTCATGACGGTGTTCATCGGCACGGTAGTCTTGTATTCCCAGCCTTTGTCTGTCTTGGTCATAGGCAGGGCGCCATCCTTCCAATTGGTCCAATCGCCGGCGATAACCACCTTGTTGGACTTTGTGCTCGCGAAGAAGAAGGTGACTTCGACATTACCCCCTTCCAGTTCTTTCACCGTTACATCGGCAAAGACAATTCCGCCGAGTAAAAGGAAAGCCGCAATGAGAGAGACTATCTTCTTCATCTCCTACCTCCATTGAGATAAAACGGTTTAGAAAACCGGTTTAAAGTTGATTATAGAGGTGCCCAAAAGATTTTGTAAAGAGCAAAAATGATTTTCAACTTATTTAAAATTCCATTCCGGAATCAGAGCATAAACACGGCGGAGTCCCGACCTCCCAGTGCATCATCAAATCTTTTCCCTGAAAGGAGATTCTGTACCTTGACACTATCCTTCACCTCAAGGGCGGTTTTCCATGACTGCGCTGGAATCGGCGCGGGATCCCGATTCACCATGAGAGCGATACGCCTGCCTTCACCCTCGAGGATAAAGGCGACAAAGCCGGGAAAATCGGCCAACGAAATGCCGCGCCTTGTCCCTTCGGCGAATGTCTTCCAATAAGTGCGCCGCACCCGGACAAGCGCGGTCACAAAATCAGCGAACTCTCGCTCTGCAGGATCAGGGTCCCAGACCATGCAGCGGCGGCAATCGGGATCTCGGCCACCTTCCAGGGCATATTCGGTTCCATAGTAGATGCAGGGCGAGCCTGGCAGGGCAAAGAGCAGGACCAGCGCGCATTTCGCAGGGTCGCGGCCGCCGAATCGGGTTATGATTCTGTCGGTATCGTGCGAATCGACCAGGTTGAACATCGACTTCATCACGGTATCCGGGTACGAGAATGAGATTGCATCGATACGATGCAGGAAATCCCTGCCGATGAGAGCATTGGGCGATGGGCAGAGAAAATCGCTTATGGCCAATTCGAATGGATAGTTCATGACCCCGTCATACTGGTCCCCCCTCAGCCATGGCATGGCGTCGAGCCAGACCTCGCCAACGATATAAGCATCGGGATTGACGGCTTTGACCCGTCTGCGGAATTCGCGCCAGAAGGCGTGGTCGACTTCGTTTGCCACGTCCAGACGCCATCCATCGATACCGAAATCGCGCACATAGCGCACCGCCACCTCAAGCAAGTATTCACGCATATCGGGATTGGAGGTATTCAGTTTTGGCATCCGTGTCGTAAAGCCGAAAGTCTCGAAATTCGTGTCTCGGGAATCGCCTGTGTCTTTTCCCAAAGGGAAGAGCGGGAAATCGCGGATATGGAACCAGTCTCTGTACCTGGAGTCGGGGCCTTTCTCGATCACGTCCTCCCATGGTCCGAATTCCCTTCCTGCATGATTGAAGACCGCATCAAGGATTATCCTGATCCCCCTTGCCTTGCATGCCTGTACCAACTCTCTAAGGTCTCCCTCGGTTCCAAAGGATGGGTCGATGCGCAGATAATCGGCAGTGTCGTATTTGTGCGCGGTGGGGGAAGCGAAGATCGGAGTGAGATAAATACCGTTGCAGCCGAGACTTTCGATGTGGTCAAGCTTCTGGATAATCCCCTTCAGATCCCCGCCGTAGAACTCGCTGTTGCTTTTGGGGAGTCGGCCCCAGGGCTGCACGTCAGCAGGGTCATTGGAGGAGTCGCCGTTGCAGAAGCGGTCAGGAAAAATCTCGTACCATACCGTGCGGGCGACCCATTCCGGAACTCTGAAGATGTCGGTCTCATGGATATAGGGGAAAAGGAAGGTATTCCAGAAATCAGGCCTGGAATCCGCGCTGTCTGGGTTGCAGGGAACCAGCCCCTTTTCGCCATAGTCCAGGCGGCTGCCATCTAGTCCGGTAATCCTGAAGAAATATCGTGCCCGCCTGTAAGGAGTTTTCCATCGCGCTTCCCAGAAATCCCTCAACCCATCGCTTCCGATTTTTTGTGCCGGAACCCGATGGCAGTGCCAGGTTCCCTGCGGAGAGTCGATTCCTGGCTTGTGCGACCACTCGTAGGGATCACCCACCCATAAATCGACCGAAGCAACATCGTCAGCTGCGGCCTGAAGCCGGACGACCATGCTCTCTCCATCGGGAGAGTAGCAAAACGAATCCAGCGACCGATGGTACAAACTTGCACCGTTCATTTCTTTCCTCTGCCATCAAAATAATCTTGACCGTTCGGATAATAGCCCTTACTGTATAGGTAAGTAAACCGTTTAACAGGTTATTGTTCGGGAGGGAATCAATGAAACGAACTCTTGCGTTGGCAGTAATCTTTATTCTGGTCATAAGTGGAGCGTCTGCGCAGTCGAAAGCTGTCTATGATGCCAAAGCCCGACAGTTCCAGGTTGAAAAAGGAGCCAAAATCCGGCTCGGTATCGACAACGACAAGGTCGGTGCCGCGATTGTCGAACTCTGGAACAAGGAACACCCCACTGCAAAGGGCGTTGTTGAATTTGTCAATCTCGGCGCAGCCGGTGCAGCCGATCAGATAACCGCACTTCAGGGGGAGGCTCCGGATGTCGTGCTCGCGATCGACGGCGAGGTGAGCCGGAACGCGCAGTCATTGCTGCCGCTGCACCAGGTGATCGTGAATGCCGCAAAAAGCTTTGCCGTTGAGCCATTTTTCTCGGGCGCCAATTCCGGTTCGAATGCTAAGTTTGTTCCAATAGCCTATGATGGCATGGTTTTTGCATGGAACAAGTCCATGATGGAAGTGCTCAAACTCGATACCAAAGATGGCAACAAGGATGGTCTGCCCGATGCTTTCGATACCTGGGAAGAAATTTTTGCCCTTTCCAAGAAATGGCAGACAGAAAGGCCGACCTACAAGGGCAAGACGGTCACTATCGTTTATCCGATGTGTCTGGATGAAACCTGGTCCGCTTACTCGAACCTGACCGCTGCCGGGTGGAAGATTTTCCCGAACCATGACGCCTCCACTGCCGGTTTCGAGCAGGACAGCTTCCGCGGCGGCCTTGAGTTCATCAAAGCCGCTTCCGAGGCCATGCTCAGCGTTGAGGCAAATGGTATCAAAACCCCCGGTGCATCCATGGTATGGCGCTGGGATGATGCGCTCAACAACGAAACCGCGCCTTTCTTCCTTGCGGGGACCTGGATGGATGTGAACGGTGCCGAAACCAAGGGTGGCTATGACATCAAGTTTGGACCTCTGCCCACATGGAACGGTGTACGCCTTACTCCGTTTGTCAAGACGAAGGGATATATCATCAATGGCTTTACCAAATATCCGTCGGCCGCGCACGAGCTGTATCGAATGCTGTACACGAGGGATGGACTGCAGACGATGGTGAACAATTCCTCCTATATCCCGGCCCTTAAGGCCAAGGCTTCGAATACGCCGAGTTACCGCGAGGATCCCAACAAAGCCGAAATGGCAACGGCATTTGCCTTCAACTACCCTGAGCCCTCGACGATTCTGCCTGCCAACCCCGCCAAGAAGGTGATGGACGGCTATTACGGAATCGGCCTCAACCTCGAACTTCGTGATGTGTGGGATGGAAAGAAAACCCCTGCGGAAGCACAGGAGAGTCTGGTCAACCTGTACAAGAAGTGGTATCAGGAAAACAACAAGTAAGTCCTGATCATGCCCTGATTTTTTGATCCCGGCACACGCAGGATGCGCCGGGATCACAGGCGTTCGGTCTGGCGATTCGGAAAAGATGGGTTCCATACCATGCAGCCTGCTGTGAGGTTGTTGGTTCCCCCGGTCTTTTGGGGCGGCATGGTGCGTGCGAGGGAGTGGAGGGATCCTAATGCGCAAAGCAAAGGGGAGCTCAACCATGGCGAAGCCGGGCAAGGGCTCTGCATTGTGGGTGGCTCTGGCATCGTTGCTGCTGCCTGGCCTCGGGCAGCTAGCTAACCGGCAGAGGCTAAAGGCGCTGGGCTGGTTTCTTGTGCCAGTGCTGTTTCTGTCCATCGAGTTTGGAACCTCCCAATGGGGTCGGTATTTTGCATTGAGACAGGGCAAGGTTCCGCCAGAATCGATAGCCAATGAAACCCCGCAGGCGGGAGACTTGCAGGGGCAGGAAGGATCGCAGAGCCAGCAGGCGGATTCGCTCGGTGCCCTCTTCGGCGATACTGAAAACACGGTGCAGCCCGCTGTCCAAGAGCCTTCATACGATGGTGATCCTTTCGCGGCGGCCGCAGACTTCCCCTCGGACACTGGAGATCCTTTCGCTCCAGCGGAAGGTGACCAGGCTCTTCAAGACGCTGCCAATGAAAGCTACTTCACGGCGACATACAAATACCCCAACTACCAACCGGGAGAGCCGCAGTATGTTGTGCGGGATTTTGGCGGCTTCTTCACCAAGGGTATATGGGGGCTTTTCTCCCTGGGAAGGCTTGTCATCGGGCAGCCTTATGCGGGGGGCACGATTGAGCTTTACAACAAGGTCACTCCCTGGCTCAGCGCCGACAATTCCGTCGTGCTTCTGGGGAATGGCCTTATCTGCATGGCGGTGCTCATCGTTTTTGTCCTGCTCTGGGTTCTTGGCGCCAGTGACGCCTATTCGACACGAAAGAAAATCCATGCGACGGGCGAGATTCAATCCTTCAAGGAATGGTGGCACACAACATGGGACTCGCTCTATGTCTATATCGTATCCGCGCCATCGTTCGTCCTGATTCTGATTTTCACGGTCATTCCGATCTTTTTCACCTTCCTTCTCGCCTTTACCAATTATACGTACAAGATCAAGCTAGGGGCGAAGCTCATCGAGTGGGTGGGACTGAATACCTTCAAGTATCTTGCACTGGATCCCGGCTGGCTTTCCATTTTTGGACAGATATTCCTGTGGACGGTCATTTGGGCAGTCATGTCGACCTTCAGCACCTATGTGCTTGGGTTCTTCAATGCTATGGTTGTCGAGTCGCCGAACATCAAGGCGAAGAAAGCATGGCGCAGCGTCATGATCCTGCCATGGGCGATTCCTTCCCTGGTGAGCCTCATGGTGTTCAGGAATGCCTTCGACAAGGACGGACTCGTCAACCAGTTTCTCTTCGCATCGGGACTCATGGAACCGGTGACCAATTTTCTTTACAGAATCGGGCTGGAAGGGCGACCTGAACAGCCGATCTTCTGGTTCCAGCCTATCTACAACGGAAACCTGGCGCGGTTCGTCGTGATTATGACCAACCTCTGGCTTGGTGCGCCCTATCACATGATGATGATTACGGGAATACTCACGACTATTCCAAAGGATCTCTACGAGGCGGCAACCATCGATGGGGCCACGGGTGGCCAGCGATTCCGCTACATAACTTTGCCTATGGTGCTCAGTGCGACGATTCCTTCGCTGATAATGTCGTTTAGCTTTAACTTCAACAATTTCGGGGCGGTGTACTTCCTCACCGGGGGAGGGCCGAGTTGGGATCCCGCCAAGGTGCCGGACAGCATGCGCATTGTCGGCTCCGCCATGCCGGGACAGACCGATATTCTCATTTCATGGATATACAAGCTCTCCTTCACCAAGGGTTTCGAGCAGTATAATATAGCCGCCGTCTATTCAATCATCATCTTCCTGATTGTGGGTGGTTTCTCGGTGTATAACCTCATGCGGGCGAAAAGTTTCCGCGAGGAGGCAGGAGAATGAGTGGAAGCAATGTGCTGACCGCCGTCAGGGGCAAGGAATCGGGAAGAGTGAAGGCCAAGAGGAGAACGCTGGCGGTTTTCCAGTATCTCTGGCTCATCGTTATCTGCGTTGCCGTCTTGATACCGATTTTGTGGATGATTGTTGCATCCTTCACGAAAGGGAAGCTCCTTTCCGGCATTCCTCTGATTCCGAACTTCAAGGATTTTTCGCTCGAGCACTACCAGTATCTTTTTAGCTACAAGAGCCAGAGCAATGCGATGTTCTCGGACTTCATATCCGCGTTCCTGCGCACGCTTTCGGTCGCCGTGGTCAACATGGCGACCGTCGTTCTGTTGTGCTCGATGTCGGGCTATGTGTTTTCCCGGTTCCGTTTCAAGGGCAAGAGGACGCTGCTCGTCACTTTCCTTCTGCTGCAGATGTTTCCCTCTTTCATGGGCATGATCGCGATTTTCATGATCTTCAGGGCTTTCGGTTGGCTTAACAAGCCTATGTATCTTGTGTTCATCTATGCGGCGGGAGCCGTACCCTACAATACCTACCTCATCCGCGGCTATATGCGTTCGATACCGATGTCCATCGATGAGGCGGCGATGATCGACGGGGCATCCAGGACGCAGATTTACTTCAAGATCCTGATGCCGCTCGCAAAATCGATTCTCGGATTCATCGCGGTGAACGCTTTCATGTCGCCCTGGATGGATTACATGCTGCCCAACCAGTTGCTGAACATGCAGAACCAGACAGTGGCCATTTTCCTGTACCGATTGACGGATTCGCTGAGCACGATGTACTACAATCCGCTAAATTTCATGGCGGGGGCACTGCTGCTGGCGATCCCAATCACGGCGGTCCAGATGTACATGCAGAAATATATTGTGTATGGCATGGCGGCTGGCGCGGAGAAGGGTTAAGAAAGCCGTGAAAGATCCGGATACTGCGGCGGCGTCTGAACGTGGCGCCACAGGAGCGGGTGGATCAGCAGCCGAGCAGCCCGGCAGTGGTGCCGTTTCCGGTCAGCACCGGAGCGCGCCGCTGTGGACCGTGCTGAAGTCCTGGTGGTCGAACAGTGCGGCCGACCAGTGCGGCGGCGTTTCGTGGGTCTGGGTCGTCGTGATCTTTTTGGCCTCCACCATTGCACTCGCCGTACCTTTCGGCGCGAACCGCTGGCGTGTGGCGAGCTTCAACGCAAAAATGGAAAACTACCCCGGTCTGGGGGCGGCATTCATGGCACTCGCCAAAGACGGAGGCGAATTCGCTGTTCAGAAGGGGCGCTGCACTTTTGCGGATGCTACGCCGCGTACGCTGCACGCCAGCGGCTGGGCGGTCATTTTAGGCAAGGAAGGCCTTCCGCCTGAGGATATGGACAAGGTGCTTTGGTTTGGCACCGAGAATCTCTCAATCCAGAACAAGGGGAAAGAGGCCGGTTTTGCACTATCCTGGGAACCTTTCGAAGGGCTTGATTCGGTTAAGTTGCAAAGGGCGGCCGAAAGCCGGCAATCGATGGCCGATCTCATAGCAGGCATGCTTTTTACGGCCAATTTTACGGGCATGACGAATGCGATAGTGACCCTCATCCTGCTGATGCTTGTGCAGAACTTGGTCTTCGTGGCGGTGCTCGGGCTTCTTCTTTCCTTTGCGGCCTTGCGGGCGAGGGTTTGGCCGGGATCGGCTCAGGGGCAGAGCAGCGGCGTGGCGGACAGCAGAGGCGGCAAGGCAAAGGCGGTCATGCGGTCGATCAAAGTTGTGGCCTGCGTGGTTTCCGGTCCTGCCTTCCTGGTCGGCGTCGTGAGCTTGACACTGCCCGGCGCAAAGAGCTCCTGGCTCTGGCTCGTCTACTCCTTGCTGGCTGCAGTGCGGGTCATTGTCCTCTACTCGGCCCGTTACAAGCTCGGCACCAATCCGCCGCAGGGCGTAAATCCTCCGTCGGGCACCAAGCCCCGATAAGGCATCACTCCCTCTCAAGGGGCCTGCTACTTGACAAGCTCGTAAACCGCGGATTCCTGCGCAGGCAGGACAATCTGATCGCCGGACTTGAGGATCGGCGAGAGGTTCCCCATGTCGAGCGCCATCTTTGAATTCCACAGCAGTTTGAGGCTGGTCCCTGGCGGTATGACCGCGCTGAAGGAGCCGTTGCCGAGGTTGTGCAGCACTAAAGCGCTCTGCTCGGGATCTTCCCTGAGCCATGCAAGGATAGAGCTGCTATCAAAGCCGGGCCACGATACTTGCGACAGCGTGCCGCGCCGGATAGCCGGACTTTCGCTCCTGAGCGCGGAAAGACTTCGATAGAGGTTCGCGAGGCTTGAAGGATCCTGAAGCTGAACGTCGAGAGGGAGCGTCAATCTATTCTGGCCTGGTTCGGTCTTGCCGGTTGCTTTTGCCCAACTGGTGTTGGGAATACCAGACCTTGTGGTCCAGGGGAAAGCATCGCGGCGCGCAACATCATCGTTGGCATAGCGCCGGCCGGTCATGCCGAGTTCTTCGCCATAGTACACGAAAGGCATCCCCGGCAGAGTCTGGCTGATCGAAGCAGCGAGCCTGGCCTTGTTCATGGCAAGGCTGCGGGCGTCCCGTGCGGCCTGATTGTCGTCCGGATCCATGGCTGTCCCGCCCGCCGCTCCGTCCAGTCCGACACCCCTAAGAATGAGGCTCATCGTCCTGTCCTGGTCATGGTTTGTCAGGAGGGGGAGGGGCTGGAATGCCGGCACTCGCTGATACTGCTTGTAGTTGTTAATATATGAGCTGAGGAAGGAACCGGGACTCATTCGGGCCACGGAATCGAGCGTGAGGCGGGCCGCGGGAAAGTCGAACAGGCCGTCGAATACCGGCGCATACGAGGAAATCTCGAGCGTATTCTCGGTCAGTACCTCGCCTATGAACATGATGTCCGGCTTGATTCTGCGGCAGTAACGGCGCAAATCGTTCCAGAAGGTGTTGTTG
Organism: Spirochaetaceae bacterium; assembly: GCA_021372425.1. Lineage (GTDB taxonomy): Bacteria > Spirochaetota > Spirochaetia > Treponematales > Rectinemataceae > JAFIHQ01. The sequence goes on along the minus strand of JAJFUL010000157.1, from coordinate 2,728 downwards.
AGGGCGAGAGTCGGCGTGCCTGCAGGCATCTCATTCGGGTCAAAAATGTGCTTGGCCGCATCGAAGCGGAAACCATCCACCCCTTTGTCGATCCAGAAGGCGAGAATGCTCTTGAGTTCATTGACGACATCGGTGTTGTCCAGATTGAGGTCGGGCATTCCTTCCCAGAAAGCCGAGAAATACTCGAAAACCGAGCCATCCGGGCGGGTATACCGGTAGTATTTACCCATGCCGCCGGTACCATAGCTTACGCCCGCCTGCCTGGTCCGATAGTAGGGAACATAGGGGCTGGACGAGGAGCGCATCGCATCGAGGAACCAGGGATGTTCCCTTGAAGTATGATTGAAAACCATGTCGAGAATGACCTTGACGCCACGCCTGTGCGCCTCCTGCACAAAGTTGTCGAAATCCTGCATTGTGCCAAGCCGGGGGTCGATGGCCTTGTAGTCGGTCACATCGTAACCGTGATAGGAACTTGCGGGAAAAACAGGCGAAAGCCACACCGCGGACACGCCGAGATCGCTTCCCTTGGCGGGGTCGCCGTCGTTGAGGTAATCGAGGGCAGCAGTCAATCCTTTGAGGTCTCCGTAGCCATCACCGTCGGAATCGGCGTAGGAATAGACCAGAAGCTGATAGCCTGGACCTGGCGCGTCTTTCCACCAGGGGCGGTCCGCTGTTTGGCTGGCGAGTGGCGACAGCAGTGCGATTGCGAATAAAAGACAGGCAAAGAATTTGGTCATCGTGAACCTCTTGCCCTTAATCGGATCTCCCGACGATAATAGCATAACTTAACCGGTTTTGGAGCCAGCATGGACGAGTGTGACGCCGATTTTCTCACGATTACGCTTCAACCTGGAACGGACAGACGCATAGGCTGGGGAGACAGGGAGCGCGGATACCTGGACCTGATGTCGGCTTCGGCTTGTGCGGGGGATGGTTACGTGCGCGGCCAGATTTGCCGGCTCAAGGACCTGCTCACAATATCGGGAGGAAGGCTGCAATCCAGGCTCGGTGCTTCCCTGCGTGTCATGCCGGGGGAAGTCGAGGTTGAAACGTCCTCAGGTGGCACGGGTCAGGCCACTGGCGATGATGTCGCAGTGAAACTTGGCCTGGCGCTGCTCATGGAAGAGGCTGCGATGTGGGTCTCCCTGCGCTCCAGTGTGCCGGGAGAGGGGCCTGCGTGTGGACTGGTATTGCCTGAGGCTGAGGGGCGGTCGCAGTCCGCGGCGCCGGAACGATCGAATCTGTCGCGGCGTGCGAAGGAACACCCGGGCTGGATGGAGCCGACGCAGAGGATAATTGGGGGAAAGACGATCTGGGTGAGCGGGCACGCGGCGTTTTTAAGGGAGGACGAGGCCACTTCCGGGCATGGTACGGAAGCTTCTGACCCTACTGTGCCCGAGGCGATCGCCATCGCATCAACACAGTCTTTTACTTTTCCCGATGTGGAGCTTTCTCCGGAAGTCGAGATCCCGCAAGGCTTTATGGTTGTGCCCTTTACCTTTGTGCAGAGTAGGGCGACTGGCGGTTCGCAGCAAAGCGATGGAGAATTCAATGCCTACATCGCATGGGGGACAGATGTCGAGGAAGCTTCGGTGCGCGCCGCCGGTTTGGCCGCCACCTGTGCAATCGAAGCCCACCGTGGGAAGATAGACCACTTTTTTTCGTCGTTTAAAATCGAAACCGATGACACTGAGTGTGACAAGGCTGTCCAGTGGGCGGCTTTTTCAGGCTGGAGTCTTGTAACACGGGATTTCGGCCTTGGCATCTGGGCGGGATTGCCCTGGTTTAGGGACAACTGGGGCCGGGACACCTTCATCGCCTTGCCTGGCATCCTCCTGGCAACCGGCCAGTTCAGCGAAGCGCGCGAAATCATCGGGAACTTTGCGCGGCGTCAACAGAATGATCCCGCAAGCCCGGATTACGGACAGATTCCCAATCGCTGGCGCGGCCCGCAGGAGGTGATTTTCAACAGCGTCGACGGTACTCTCTGGTTCATCAGGGAAGTCTGGGAATACCTGCAGTATACAGGAGACACGGAATTTGCGCTCAGCATGAAACCATATATCGACAGGGTGCTTGAGGCGGATCTCGGACGCTGCGACGCTCTTGGTTTTTTGCTGCACGGTGATGCTGACACTTGGATGGATGCGCGTATCCGCGGCAAGGAAGCCTGGTCGCCTCGGGGGAGCCGCGCGGTGGAAGTCCAGGCTCTGTTCTACACCGCCCTCCTTTGCGGAGCACACATCGCCGATCTTGCCGGCGATGATAACGGGGCAACAGGCGATGTGGGTGACGGAGAGGACGCGCTCTGTGGAGTGGTGGGTACCGGTGAGGCGGACCGCGAGCGTGCAGGCCGCTACAGGGCGGGCCGCTACAGGGCGGCAGCCCTCAGGTTGAAAGAGGCGTTCCTGCGCCATTTCTGGCATCCCGAGGCGGGACGCCTTTCGGACAGACTTTTGCCGCAGACGGCGGCCGGCGGGCCAACAGAGGCGGATCTGCGAAGCAGGCCCAATGCGCTTATCGCGCTTACCGTTCCATCGGTGCTTGAGGAGAGTGAGGCGCTTCTTCCGCCAGAAGTGGAAGCGGCCATCGTAGCCGATTGCGTAGGCGAACTTGTTTATCCGTATGGGGTTGCAAGTCTCTCGCAGGAAGATCCCTTCTTCCACGGAAGGCATGACGGCTCGCGGCTGCACCACAAGGATGCCGCGTATCACAACGGAACAAT
>JAJFUL010000147.1 GCA_021372425.1 Spirochaetaceae bacterium | reverse complement strand
AGCATAATCGAGTATTCCTCAAAATCCACATTGATCGCGCTTGTCAGCGTGCGAAGCCCGGCTGCTAATGGCTGCGGGCTAGGCGGGCAGCCAGAACCGGCCCCGGCCACGCCTGCTCTCCGTAGTGCCTTGGTCCAGGCTCTGCCCAAAGGCCCCCGAATGGACCTTATCATCCGGCAGGCCGTAGAAGCTGGTGTCGCTGATATCTTCCCCCTGAATTCTAGACACTGCATCGCGCGGGAGCGGAGCGGACAGGAAATGGCAGAGAAGCGGCTGCGGCGGGAACGGATCGTGCGCTCGGCGCTTCAGCAGTCAGGCTCGGCTCTCATGACCCGGATCCACGAAACCACAGACCCGGAATCACTTTTTCATATCCTGGCAGCGGAAGGCTATGACCCCGACGGATCTCTTTACCTGCTTTGCCACGAGCTTCCCATTCCAGGCAAGTCCATCCACGAAAATTGCGCAGGCAATCCTAAGTCGGTTGTCCTGCTGATCGGGCCCGAGGGAGGATTCTCCCCCGAAGAGATCGAGTTTTTCATCCGTAACGGCTGCGCTCTGATTCATTTCGAAGGTCCTGTCTTGCGGACTGAGACTGCTGCGCTCTATGCTGTTGCGGCCATCAAAACGATACTTATGGAACGTGCGTCATGGAAACTATCAAGATAGCTGGAAAGAACATCGGGGAGCTGCGGCTGGACTTCCCGACGGACAGGCAGCTGGCCGCGCTCATATCGGCATGGTTCGATGGCCGGAATCATCAGGTCTGTTTCATTGATGAGCGAAGGCTCGGCAAGGCCAAACGGGTCAGCGAATATGCTTCCATGATCGCCAGCGCAGACCTCGTGCTCCCTGAAACCGCCTCCCTGGCGAGAAAGGCATGCAGCGCGGATTCCTGCATTCATGAAATCTCTGTGCCACAGTCCCAGGAAGAATACCTTTCCTGTTTTTCGGCGGAAAGCGCCGGAGACGCTGAAAAGCCGGAATGGCGGCAGTACAACCCTTTGCGTACCCTGAACATACTCCTGTCTGCGCTGGAACAGCGCAACGGGACGATTTTCCTGATCGGCGGTGTCTTGCCGATGCTGCAGAAGGCCGAGCGCAATCTGAAATCCACCTTTCCCCTGCTGCGGCTGGTTGGCCGGTATGAAGGCAACTACCTGCCTAAGGAAGAAGCTGCCATCATGACTGCGCTCCAGAAAGCCTCCCCCGACCTGATACTGGTGGGTTCCTTTGTGGATGGAGATGAACTGTGGATTCCGCGCCATATGAGCTTTACGCGTTCAGGCATATTCTTCTCGAGTGATTCAATAATTGAAATTCTTGCGGGACAGCAAAAATAGACATTCGTCTAAGACGAATGTCTACTGCTAAATACAAATGTCCTGCTTCCTGTAGCTGCTTTAATATTTTTTAATAGTTTCTACAATGAAAACTGTCGTTTATTGGGACAGCGATGAGTCGCGCATTCGAAAGGTGATGGAAGCGATCGCGGGATTTTTTGTTGTGAAATGCGTGGCAAATCTGTACGATCTGCACTCTGTAGTCAATGATGAAAATCCGGCTGCTGTCATCATCGGCCCTCCTCAGCAATCGGACGACTGCCTGGCTGGCAAGATTGAGCATTTTGCAAATTCCTCGATTCCACCAGTTTTCGTACTCACCCAGGTCCAGATTCATTTCAAGGTGAGTTCACCTTATATCCAATTCATCAGGATACCAGAACAGTTACAGGAATTGCCGGCCAGGATACAACGCATCCCGGATACGAATGTGGCATCCCTGCCGGAGACAAGACCGATCTTCGTCGGCAAAAGCGAGGCCCTTCGAAAAGTGACCATGCTTATCCACAAGTATGCCGAATCCCCTCACCCGGTTCTGATCCTCGGCGAAACAGGCACAGGGAAAGAGTTGGCTGCCAAAGCCCTTCATTCCTTGTCTTCGAGAAGCAAGAAAGAGCTTGTCGCGCTCAATTGCTCTGCCCTTCCGGAGACGCTCATTGAAAGCGAGCTGTTCGGTACCGAAAAAGGAGCCTTTACCGATGCGGTCACCCATAAGGGCGCAATTGCGAAAGCTTCTGGGAGCACCCTGTTTCTGGACGAAATCGGGAGCATGTCAGAAGCTGCTCAGCCAAAGCTCCTTCGCGTGGTCGAGACAGGGGAATACTGGCCACTTGGATCCGAGTCTCCCCGGAAATCGAATTTCAGGCTTGTCAGCGCTTCTTGCAGGAACCCGGTCGGCTTGGCTGAAAAGGGCCAGTTCAGACAGGATTTGCTGTTCAGAATTTCCGATCTCGTCATCGTTATCCCCGCCCTCAGGGAACGAAAAGAGGACATTGAGCCCCTGGCCCGGCATTTTTGCCAGTTGGCAGGAAATGGCCAATGCGGAATATCGGCGTTGGCTATGGAAAAGCTGATGGACTATGTCTGGCCAGGAAATGTCCGTGAACTGAAATCCGTAATAACCAGAGCCTGCGTGAACATTCAGAGTGGGATCATCGGTGCGGAGGATATCTCCTTCATATCGGAGCTGCACGACATCCTGGGGCCGATGGCTGGCCTATGATCCGGTTCATGAGTCCTTTTTCCTGTCGGCAAGGGCCGCAGTTTTCTCAATAATGCGGCGCAGGTATGCAACCTCTGAAGGCGCAAGGGCGGCGCGCTCGCAAAGGTCGCGCAAGAAATGGCTCGTATAGCTGGAGCCGCTTTTCCGGAAGAAGCCTAGATCCTGGAAAAGGCCGATGATCTTCCCGGTTTCCGCCTCTACAAAAGAGCGTGTAGCAGGGCCGGATTCCCCAGCAGGGCACAAAGCCGACTCTGAGTTGACGGAACCTGTACCGGCAGGCTCGGAAGGCACAGACTGCGGATTTTTCCCGGTCCTGGCCATGTGGATCTCATAACAGGCTATCTGGACGGCTTGGGCGACATTCAGGGAGGGAAATGCGTCCGATGTCGGAATATATACGGCAAGGGTACATTCAGCGAGTTCGGCATCCGAAAGGCCGTCTCTCTCGTTTCCGAATACAATACAGACAGGACTCTGCGAGCTACTCGCCATGGATTCGGCGAATTCGCGCAAGGGGTATGAATGGCTTTTGCGCCTGGCTCCCATCCTTCGCGAGAAACCTGCCGAAAGCGCAGCACCGAGCAGGGCATCGTGAAGCGTATCGAAGCGCTCCGCTCCCTGATATACGTCGAAGGCATGGACGGCCATCATTCTGACAATGTCTTCATCGTACTCAGGGCAGTCGGCGAGAAAAAGCCTGGTAATGCCCATAGTCTTCATAGCGCGGCAAATCGAGCCAAGATTGCCGGCCTCCCTGACCCGACAGAGGACGACCGTGAAGGGAAGACTCTCGACTGCGTTCATGCTTGTGCACCTGATAGACGCATCGTATAGTATCCGCATGAATAGTGGCAACAGCGCCGTCCTGAGGCGAGATGAATCCGTGCTGAAAGGACGTGCGGCGCTCGTGATCGGCGGCAGCGGGGGCATCGGAAAGGCAGTGGTTCAGTGCCTTTCCAGTCGTGGTGTTGCCGTGACCATCCATGGCCGGTCGGAGCGGAAGGCCAGAGAGCTTGCGCAATCGATCATTGACGCCGGAGGGACTGCCTTTCCCTTTATCCATGAAATAAGCGACCTGGAGCAATTCATGGCTGCCGTGCGCACTCTGAGACAGCCTGGAGGGATGCTTAGGCAGGGCGAAAAGCCTTGCGCGGCACAGTTCGACATCGTCGTCGTGGCTTATGGTCCTTTTATCCAGAAGCCGCTGGCCGCCCATACCGATGCCGACTGGGAGGAGATGGCCCTTATGAACCTTGCCCTACCTGGCGCCCTCGCGAGCCACTTCATGCCATCCATGATGGAGCGGCATTTTGGCCGGTTTCTGTTCTTCGGCGGGACCAGGACCGATTCGATCAGGGCGTACAGGAGCAACGCGGCCTATGCCGCCGCCAAGACCGGCCTGGGCGTCCTCGTCAAATCGATCGCCGCGGAAGGAGCCACCGCAGACGTGGCCGCTGTGGCAGTCTGCCCCGGCGTCGTCGATACCGAGTACCTGACCGGAGAACGGAGAACCAGCGCCGAGCGGTCCGTCCTGGGTGCAAGGCTTCTTTCGCCTGCCGGGATTGCCGAAACTGCCGTCTGCCTTGTGGACAGTGAGCCCTGCATCGCTTCGGGGGCAATCGTGTCCCTCGACGCGGGTTTGACAAGCTGGAACTAGGAAGCTACCATACCCCCATGTCATCCCGATTGCTCGCCCGCGCGCAAAGCTCATCGCAGGTTACAGACAGCCCTCCGGGTTGCCTTTCTTTCGACACCGTAAATGACTTGCCGGGTCTGCTCTGCATCCACCCTTCCTGTCCCTTCGACGACGAGCATATCGATGCCCTCGACGCAGAATTGACCGCTGCCCTCCATGATGAAGATACGTACCTCATGATCGATTTCTCGAAAGTCGAGAGCCTCAAGGCTGGCGGGGTCGGCTTTCTCGTGGCGCTCCAAAAGAAGATGCGGATGAGGAATGGCGATATCGTGCTCTATGGATTGCGGCCCAAGCTTCAGCGCTTTCTGGAATCACTCGGCTTCGGATCGTTCTTTTCGACCGCATTGGACTTGCCCTATGCGATTGAGTATATTGAAAAAATATTGCAAGAAGTGTTTCCTGTCATAGCGGAATGCCCTGTGTGCTCTGCTTCGATGAGCGTTGACAAGCCGGGTCGGGGTCGTTGCCGGGCCTGCAAGGCCGTGCTTACGATCCTTCCGGATGGTTCTGTGGAACTGGGCTGAGGCTAGGCCTCGTCCCTGTGGATAAATTTTTACCATGGGAGATTGCAATGAGTAAAATGTCAAAGGTAGAGCAGTACCTGATCGATCTTGGCATCTCATACCAGGAGATTTCTCCTGAAGCCTGGCTTGTCGAAGACGAAGGCAAAAGTCTTCCGAAAATGGTGGTAAGCCAGATCGAGCCGGTCGTTGTCATTCGCGCCTATGTCATGCCGGTTCCTTCGAGGAAAAGGGAAGAGCTGTTCGAGACACTCCTGCAACTGAACTCCACTGACTTCCTTCACGGCGCCTACGCGATCGATGGGAACCAGATCGTCGCTGTCGATACACTGGAATACGAGAACATGGACAAGAACGAATTCAGTGCTTCCATAGAGGCCATGGCGCTTGCCTTGAGCCAACATTATCCTCTGCTTTCAAAATTCGCAGAAGGACTCGCAAAAGGGAAGGAGGAATAACCCATGGGTATTTTCGACAGGCTTAAGTCCGTCATTTCATCCAATATCAACGATGCGATTTCGAAAGCCGAAGATCCCGAGAAGATGCTGAACCAGATGCTCATCGACATGAATGAGCAGCTTATCGAGTCCAAGAAAGCGGTTGCTATGGCAATAGCGGATGAAAAGCGCTTGGAACGCGAGCTTATAGAGAACAAAAACAAGGCGGCGGAATGGGAAAACAAGGCCATGCTCGCCGTACGCTCTGGCCGTGACGACCTCGCCAAGGAAGCGCTCCTGCGCAAGCAGGAAAATGAAAGCTATGTGGTTCAGCTCAACACGCAGTGGCAAGCGCAGAAGGAATCCGTCGAAAAGCTCAAGGAATCGCTGCGCCAGCTCCAGTCCAAGATCGAAGAGGCTTCCCGGAAAAAGAATATCCTCGTTGCCAGGGCGAAGAGGGCAGAGGCGCAGGAAAAGATCAATCAAACCATGTCTTCGATCGCTGGCAACAAGAGTGCCTTCGACACCTTCGACAGAATGGCTCAGAAAGTCGATGAGCTGGAAGCGCGGACCGAGGCGCAGAAAGAACTCGAGGATTCCACAAGCGGAGCCAGCCTGGAGAAGCAGTTTGCAGAACTGGAAGCCTCGCCGGCCGCAGCGGATTCAATGCTCGAGCAACTCAAGCAGAAAATGCTGGAGCAGGATGCAGGCGTCAAGTCCGGGCAAGCCAGCGCAGAAAAGTAGCAGGAATCAGGCCCCTTAAGGGTTACTGACCCGGCAACTTAATAGTGATGTTGTACGCTGTCTTGTTGCCGGGTCAGTAAGCATGAGCCGGCTCCCCCTGAAGGGAGAGCTGATCCATGGATCCCTGCTTCCTTCCGATTGCAATTCGCCTTGCTATTTGTCCTCTCGGCGCGTGACATGTGCGCCCAACGACTGCAGTCTTTCCGTTATTCTTTCATAACCCCGTTCGATCTGGTATACATTCTGGATCGTACTTACCCCATCGGCGCAAAGTGCGGCAATTACCATAGCCATTCCGGCGCGCACATCGGGCGAAACGAGCAGTGCCCCGGCGAGGCGTGTGGGCCCTACGACGACAGCCCTATGCGGGTCGCAGAGAATAATCTTGGCGCCCATCCCGATCAGCTTGTCTACGAAGAACATCCTCGATTCAAACATCTTCTCGTGAATGAGGGCAGTGCCTTCTGTCTGCGTCGCGACGACAGTCATGATCGAGGTGAGGTCAGGCGGGAACCCTGGCCACGGAGCATCGTCGATCTTTGGAATCTGACCGCCGATATCGGGGACCACGCGCATGAGTTGGCTTCCTGGAACCGTCAGCGTCGTGTCCTGGACATTCCAGTTGATGCCGAGGCGGCCAAAGCCTACCTTTAGGGGTGGCAAATCTTGCGGATTGATCCCCTCTATCGTGATTTCTCCGTGCGTAACTGCTGCCAGACCGATGAAAGAACCGATTTCCATATAGTCGGCACCGATGGAAAAATCGGCGCCGTGCAGCCTCTGGACGCCGTGGATGGTCAGCATGTTGGATCCGATGCCTTGGATGTCGGCGCCCATTGCGCTGAGAAGATTGCAGAGGTCTGCCACATGTGGTTCGCTCGCGGCGTTGCGGAGAACCGTGGTGCCGCACGCAAGCACCGAAGCCATGATTGCGTTTTCGGTGCCGGTGACGGAGGCTTCGTCCAGGAATATGGGGGCGCCGATCAGCTTTGGCGCCGTAAATTTCATCGATGTGTCGAAGGTAATCCGGGCACCCAGTTCCTGCAGGGCGAGGAGGTGAGTGTCGATACGGCGGCGACCGATCGCATCACCGCCGGGCGAGGGCAGGATTGCCTGGCCAAAGCGCGCCAGAAGAGGGCCCGCGAGCAAGATCGAGGCTCGCACCTTGCGCGCCTGTTCCTCGGGGACATCGAAGCGTGCGATGTTGCGCGGATCGATCCTTACTTCGTGGGAGCCGCAATAGTCGACTTGGGCGCCAAGATATTTCAGTGTCTCGATCATGACACTGACATCTTCGATTTCGGGGATGTTGTGCAGAGTGACAGGCTCATCAGCCAGAATAGTCGCTGCCAGGCATGGCAAAGCTGCGTTCTTGTTGCCGGAAGCTCTGATCTTTCCCTTGACAGGATATCCGCCCTCTATGACGTACTTGTACATGGCTTTACTTTAGGGTGAGCAGCAGCCTTTGGTCAATCATTGGCGCAACTTGGGAGGGAACGAAGAGAGCTGCGGGGGGCTTACAGAGCAAAATGCGGAACGCTATAGTAGGCGATGATGAGCGCAGAAGAAAAGCTGAACAATCATAATCTGGATGATGGCGCGGGCGAGCGCGCGCAGGTCCTTGAACTGCCGATGCCGGACGATTTCCATGTGCATCTGAGGCAAGGCCCGATGTTGCAGGCCTATGTACGGAGACTGGCCGCGACCTGCGGAAGGGCGCTTGTCATGCCGAACACAGAGCCACCCATAGCTTCTGCCGATGCAATCGTGCAATACCGCTGTAAGATCGAAGAGGCGGCCGAAATCGGTTTTGTTCCGTTGATGACTTTCAAGCTGCTCCCGGGCATGGCCGCCCGTACTGTGGACGAGTGTGCGTGCGCCGGGGCGCTCGCCGGCAAATACTACCCCTGCGGCGCGACCACCAATGCTGCCGATGGGCCCCGCCGCCCCGAGGACGTCGCGGCCGCACTTTCCGCCATGGAGGCGGCGGGGCTTGTCCTTTCCGTACACGCCGAGCGCCCCGGCGCGCCTGCCTTTCAGCGCGAAAAACTCTTCCTGCCGACCATCGACTGCATCCTTGATACATGGCCCCGGCTCCGGGTCGTGATCGAGCATGTCTCCAGCCGCGAAACCATCGATTACATCAACAGCAGGCCGGATCGACTGGCCGGAACCATCACCGCGCATCACCTGCTTTTCACCATTGACGATATGCTGGGCGAGGGCCTGGACCCTTCGCTCTTCTGCAAACCTCTCATCAAGTTCGAGGAAGATCGCGGTGCGCTTCGCCAGGCTGTCTTTTCATGCTCGCCCCGATTTTTCTTTGGAAGCGACTCGGCTCCGCATCCTGTGCAGGCCAAACTGAAGCGGAATGCGCCCGGCGGCATCTACGCATCACCAACCGAAATTCCTGCCCTCGCCGGCCTTTTTGAACAGCATGGAGCTTTGGACGCCTTGCCTGCTTTTCTGGCGAAGAATGGAGCTGCGTTCTATGGATTGCCCGTAACTGGCCAAACCCTGCGGCTCACGAGGAAGCGATGGCTGGTGCCGGAGGAGGTGGATGGATGCATTCCTCTCTGTGCCGGAAAGGAGTTGGACTGGAGCCTTGAAACGGATGGAAGCTGAGCTTTTCCCCGGCGGTGACGGTGCCCTGCCCGCCCCTTGCCTGCATTACTGACACGGCAACTTAATAGTGGTGTTTTATGTGTGTGCTCTATTGTTGCCGTGTCAGTAACTCTCTATGATATCGCCTGCGCGGCATAATCCAGTATTGTCTTTTCGATGACCTTGTGCCCTTCCCTGTTTGGGTGGATCCCATCCAGGCAAAGCAAGTCCGAAACGCATTTGTGCTGCAGGAAACCCCTGCGTATGTCGATGACTGGGCAGCCATATTTCATGGCGGTTTCCCATACCGCATCGTTGTAGCCTTCATGCCAGCGGTATATGTACTGAACATCGCCCAGCCACAGCATGATCGCATCTTTGTCCAGCCCATCGCGCGTGAACCAGTCGAAATATCGTTTCGCGTCCAGTGGTGGCAGGGTGAGCAGGACGGGAGTGAAGTTCTGTTCCCTGAGGGAGCTTATCACCTGGCCATAGACCTCGCAGAATGTGTCGACAGGCGTCAAAGGCTGATGCTCTCCCGCGGGATCGGCCGCAATTTCCGCCCAGTGGAAATCGCAATCGTTGCCGCCGAATTCCAGCAATGCTAACTGCGGAGCCGGCTTGGCTGTCACAAGTTCATTATCGGTGTGGCTACCAGCCGCGCCAGGCCCCAGGCGATTCAGGATATTGTGCTTCAGAAAATCGCTGACGATCTTCAGCCCTTTCGTTATTGTGCAACCAAAACGGGCCTTGTTTACGAAACCTATGCCGAGCCTCTGCGCTGCCTCCGCTCCAAAAGAATCCTTTATGGGAACATAGGAGCCGTGTTCATCGAGAATGATGCCGCGCGCCACGGAATCGCCAAACATGCAGACTTCATTCAATTGTATCATTGCTCCCTCACTAAAATGGTTTTTGAAACCAGATGTCATATTGATTATTATGATATCGAATCATGATAGCCATGTCAATTGATTTTATGAAATGTGTTGTAGTATTTGAAAGCGTATTGTATAATCACGGCATTATGGCAGCAGACACGAACGAAACCCTTAAGGCGACGATCGGGAAATACGCTGGCGCAATGACCTTCAAGTTGCCAGCACCTTGGGACCAGTTGCCTGACATTGGCCTGTACATGGATCAGGTCATCACCTATCTGGAACGACAGCTTGGAGCTTTCCGCGATCCAGGGGAAGAACATCCCATCACTTCTTCAATGATAAATAATTATGCCAAGGCAAAGCTGATTCCGCGGACAGACGGAAAGAAGTATACCCAGGAGCATATAGCCCGACTTCTGTCGGTGTTCTCGCTCAAACGCGTCCTCTCGGTCCAGGATATCGGTGCCCTGTTCGATGGGCTGGATGATGAAGAATCTTTGCGCGCCTTCTATGAGCTTTTCCGGGCAGGCATGGAAGATTCAGCCAAACATACGGCCGACACGATCAATGATGATCTGCTTGCGGGTACGGACGCCTTATCCGAAGATGGCTTCCTGCCTGATGGGAGCGATGCCACCGAGGTTGACCGGAGGAATGTCAGAAAGTTGGCGCTCAACTTGGCCATCGATGCGAGCATCCAGAGCTACGCTGCTGAAATGCTCCTCTCCCTTCTCGCCGCAAGGAAAAAATACCCGGACAGAGAGAGGGACAAGGATAAAGACAAGGAGCGCATGGATAAAAGCTCCCGGGATGTGGAAAAGCCCGGCAGGAATGGCTCATAATGCGTGTCAGTAATGCAAGGCAGCGGCCGGGCGACCCCCATCCGGAGGGGCCCGGCCGCTGCGAATATGAGCTCAAAGCATCACGATTTTTGAATTGGTCAGTACTCTGCAACCGGTCTCGGTGATGAGGACATCGTTCTCGAGACGAACGCCGCCGAATTCGGGATGATAGAGGCCCGGTTCGAGGGTGATTATGTTGCCTGGGACCAGTACCGCTTTATTTTCCTGGCGGAGATTGACGCCGGGTGCTTCATGGGCTTCGAGGCCAATGCCGTGGCCGAGGGCGTGAGGCATGGAAAAGCCGGATTTCGCAAAAAAATTGTCAATGGCCTGGGCTATATCCTTGGCGGGGACGCCGGGCTTGCAGGCCGAGGCGCCAAGCTCGTAGGCAGCCTGGACGAGGTCCACCATAGTGGCTTGTTCCGGGGAGAGCGGTCCGCGGGCAAAACTCATTGTGACGTCCGATGTATAGCCTTCGATGACGATGCCGAAATCGAGGATCGAAAGCCCTTTCGTTCCTATTGGGCCATTGCCATAACTGGGGAAGGCATGGATGCCGAAACTCCTGCCGGGACCGGCTGCTATCGTTTCGAATCCTGTCCGCTCGGCTCCATGGGCTCGGGCTTCCTTTTCGATGAACAGCGCCACATCCAGCTCGGTCTTGAGTCCGCCGCTGGTGACGAGATCCTCAAGCTGCGCGATGAGGCTGTTGGTGAGGCCTGATGCTCTTTCATAAATCTCGAGTTCAACCTCATCCTTGACGGAGCGCATCGCAAGAACTTCAGTATCAGTGCCGCCCTTCTCGCAGACCAGATCCCAGTCGTCGAGGGCTGCCACATGCTCGATATAGGAAGGGTAGGACATCGATTCGGGGAATTCGACCCTGGCGCCTTTGGGAACGTTCATTATCTCCAGCACGCTGCGCATGGCGGATTCCGAACGCCGGCCAAAGCTCGTGTAGGGTAGTATTTTGTCGACGGATGCCATTTTATTGGCCATATTCTCATCCCATGGGACGAGAACGGACGAAGCGTCCGCGCCGATCACGAGAAAGGCATCTCCCGGGTGCCCGCAAAGATAGCGCACCGAGGGGCTTCTCGCTTCCTCGAAGTCCTCGAACCGTACGGCTGCTATTCCTTTTGACTTTATGAATTCCGCGACTCGTTCCCTGCGGGAGCGATAAACAGACTGCATGGTTGTCATATTTTCTCCTGATCGGATGCTTTCCCTGATTATCCGCGCACTTTGGAGGATTGTCCAGCATAGAGCGAGTCGAGCGCCTCCCGGAGCTTGGGAAGTCCTTCCTGCAGTTCCCTGTCGGTGATGACCAGCGGGGGCAGGAGTCTGACTGTGTCGTCGCCGGCGGTCAGCACGAGGAGGCCGCGCTCGCGGCAGGCGGTGGCGACATTGTCTGGCGGGATCGTGACGCCGATGCCGATCATGAGGCCCATGCCGCGGACATCCACGACCAGCGGATGCTTCCAGGAAGCCACTTCAGCCCGGATGAGCTGACCCTTGCGTTCGACCTCGGCATAGAAGCCTTGTGCGGAAATTTCGGAAAGAACGACGAGCGCGGCCGCTGCGGCAAGCGGATTGCCGCCGAAAGTCGTGCCGTGGTCGCCGACCTGCAAAACCTCGGCTGCCGGATCTCTGGCCAGCACTGCGCCTATGGGAATGCCGCCGGCAAGCCCCTTGGCCACCGCCGTCATGTCGGGCTGGATGCCCATCCTCTGGCAGGCAAGGAAGGCGCCTGGACGGCCGACGCCTGTCTGTACCTCGTCCGCGACAAAGAGAATGTCGCGCTCGCGGCAGAGTTTTTCGGCAGCCTTGAGGTAAGCCTGATCGACCATGCGCACTCCGCCCTCGCCCTGGATCGGCTCGAAGATGAAGGCGCAAGTCTTTTCGGTCAGCGCTTCGTCGAGCGCGGCGATATCGTTGCGTTCGACATAGACGAAGCCGGGCGTGAAAGGCCCGAAATACTTATGAAATTGATCCTGTCCTGTCGCCGTTATGGTGGTGATGGTCCGGCCATGGAAAGATCCCTTCAGCGTGACGATCAAATTCTTGTCGGGATTCTTGGATGAACCATATTTTCTCGCGATCTTGATGAGCGTCTCGTTGGCTTCGGCACCGGAATTGCAGAAAAACACCTTGTCGCATCCGGCCATGGCCGTGATCTGCTCGGAAAGCGCAAGGGAAGGCTCGGTCATGAAATAGTTGCAGACGTGCATCACCTTGCCTGCCTGCTCCGTAATGGCCTTCACGAGTCGCGGATGGTTGTGGCCAAGCGAGTTGACTCCGATTCCCGCGGTGAAATCGATGTATTCCTTACCTTCTTCAGTGTAGAGCCTCGCACCCTGGCCATGGTCGAAGACCAGCCCTGTGCGGTGGTACGTATTCATGAATTTATCGGTCATACGATCATTGTCCCCATGCCTTTGTCGCTGAACAGCTCGAGCAGGATCGAGTGCGGCGACCGGCCGTCCAGAATATGCGTCGAACCGACGCCCAACCTCAGCGCATGTACGCAGCATTCGACTTTCGGAATCATGCCGCCCGAGACGATGCCCTGCACGATGTAACCCGAAACTTCTTCCTTCCTGATGGAAGGGACCAGCGTCGAAGCATCGTTGGTGTCCTTGAGGATGCCGGGAACGTCGGTGAGGAGCATCAGTTTTTCCGCCCTCAAGGCGCCGGCAAGTTCCGCCGCAGCCGTATCCGCATTGACATTGTAGTAGCCCTGCTCGCCATCGTCGCGAAGCGCAATTGTAGATATGACTGGAATATAGCCATTTGCCATCGCCTGGATGACAATGCCGGGTTCAACCTTGTCGATATCGCCGACAAAGCCGATATCCCTGTCATCTTTGATGAGACGCTTGGCCAGGAAAAGGCCGCCGTCGCCTCCGCAGAGCCCGATGGCCGAGCCGCCCTGCCTCTGGATGTTGGCAACAAGGTCCTTGTTGATCTTGCCGGCCAGGACCATCTGTGCGATGTCCATAGTCTCGTCATCGGTATAGCGCAGGCCATTGACGAAGACGCGTTCCTTGCCGAGCCTCTTCAGCATCCGGTCGATTTCTGGCCCGCCCCCATGCACGAGCACGGGTTTTATGCCCACCTGCTGCATGAGAATCAGGTCCTCCAGAACGGCGGAGCGCACGCTCTCGTTGATCATGGCTGCGCCGCCGTATTTCACGACGATGACCTTGCCCGAGAAGGCGCGGAAATAAGGCATCGCCTGTATCAGAATATCAGCTCTCACTTTGTCGGCTATCACATGTACCTCCTGTCCAGGCTGCCCGCGGATTCATCCTTGCGGATTCATCCTCGCGGATGCCGCGTTGTGGCAACCATCATTTTAGAAGCCATTCATCAGGTTCGGTAATCCCCATTGATCCGTACATACTCATACGAAAGATCGCAACCCCAGGCCGTCGCCTGCGCATTGCCTTCGTTCATGTTGATGAGGATGGCGACTTCCTGGTAACCCAGGATTTTTTTTGCCTTCTCTTCGCTGAAATTGAGTGGCGAACCGTTTTTGCAGACTTCGATGTAGCCCGAGGGGCTTTCGAAGGCAACGTCGACCTTCAGAGGATCGAAATCATGCCGCGTATAGCCAAGCGCGCAAAGGATGCGGCCCCAGTTGGCGTCCGCCCCGAACATGGCAGCTTTCACCAGGCTCGAGCAGATGACACCCTTGGCGAGTTGCTCTGCCTTTTCCTCGTCCGCGACACCTTCCACCGTGCATTCGACCAGTTTGGTTGCGCCTTCACCGTCCCTTGCAATCATGCGTGCCATCTGGGTGTTGAGCCAGTTGAGCGCATCGAGGAACTCCCTGAAGTCGGGCCCGTCGCTGTCGATAACTGGATTCCCGGCCATGCCGTTTGCCAGGATGACGACCATGTCGTTTGTCGAGGTGTCACCGTCAACGCTGACCCGGTTGTAAGTCCTCTTGACCGAAGCGGACAGCGCTTTCTGGAGCATCGTGGTGCTGATGGCGCAGTCGGTCGTGATGAAGCCCAGCATGGTGGCCATGTTGGGATGAATCATGCCTGAACCTTTGGCCATTGCGCCGATCGTGACGATCGAGCCCTGGAGTTCCATCTGTATGGCGAGTTCCTTCTTGACGGTATCGGTGGTCATGATGGCTTCGCGGGCATCGATGTCGCCAGCCTTGGACAGACCTGAGACCAGGGCTTCCATGCCCTTCTCGATGACTGAGACATCGAGCGGCTGGCCGATGACGCCGGTAGAGGCGACAACGACATCCTCGGCTTTGACCGGCAGCCTTTCGGCCACGAGGGCAGCCATCCTGCGCGCCGCGGCGATGCCCGCTTCGCCCGTACAGGTGTTGGCGTTGCCCGAATTCACGATGATGGCCTGGGCCACACCGTCTGCAAGGTGCTCGCGCGTAACGATGAGCGGCTGCCCTTTCACGACGTTTGTTGTATAGACAGCCGCCGCGTTGCAGGGAACCTCGGACCAGACAAGCGCCAGGTCCTTCTTCTCCTGGTTCTTCCTGATGCCGGCGTGGATTCCGGAAGCGGTAAAGCCTTTTGCGGCTGTGACGCCGCCCCGTGTCTGTTTCATCTTCTCCTCACTTCTGCACGGCCAGGCCGTGCGGGCTATTTAAAGCATGAAAGGCGCCGTCCCGTCCTCTGATTGGGGGCAGCGTCTAGAATTTCAGTATCGACCAGCCTAGGGAAGGCCGGCGGCGCCATCAGAAGGCCGGCGGCACCATAAGGAGGCCGGTGGTCTCCTCTATGCCGAGCGCAAGGTTCATATTCTGTACGGCCTGGCCAGCCGCGCCCTTCACCATGTTGTCGATGGACGACACGATGATTCCCATCGCCTTGTTCGATGAAAGATGCACCGAGATATCGCAGTAGTTGGAAAACTTGACATTGTGATTGCTCGAGAAGGCGCCGAGCGGCAGAACCCTCACGAATGGCTCCCTTTCGTAGAAATCGCGGTATGCGGAATGCAGCGCCTCGATGGTCATCGGTTTTTTCAGCCTGAAGTAGATCGTACTCACGATGCCTCTGCCCATGGGAGCCAGATGCGGAGTGAATACACTGGAGACAGGGAGGCCGGCCATCTGGGAAAGGCAGCGGTCGATTTCCGGCTGGTGCCTGTGGGCGCCCACCTTGTAAGGTGAGATCGAATCGGCGCACTCAGGGTAATGACTAGCCTGGCTGGGGTCCCGTCCCGAACCGGTGACACCCGACATCGAATCGATGATGATGCCCTCTGTCTCGGCGAAGCAGTTGACCAGGGCCGGGTAGAGCCCAAGTTCCGACGAAGTCGGGTAGCAGCCCGGATTGCCGATGATCTGCGCCTTCGCGATGGCCACGCGGTTGAGTTCCGGCAGCCCGTAGACGCTCATGGAGTGCAACTCGGGATAGCTGTAGTTCTTGCCATACCAGGCGGCATAGGTTGCCTCATCGGTTCCAAATCGGAAATCCGCCGACAGGTCTATAAAAAGCTTTCCGCCTTCCTGGCAGATTTTAGCAGTCTTTTCGGCAAACCCGTTGGGCAGGCAGGAGAAGACTATGTCGGATGCGGCAACGACCTCGTCGGCATTTTCGAGCATGAGCGACTGCCCTTTTTTCGCTGCAAGGGCCGGATATATCGAATCGAGGGTTTTTCCCTCAAAACTGACCGAGGAAACCCTGAGGTTTTTTTCGAGTGGATGAGAAAGCAGAATCCTGACTACTTCGGCACCTGCATAGCCTGAAGCGCCAAGAATCCCAATCTGTTTCATGCAAGACCTCCTGTGCTGCATAGGGCCCTTCATGTAGTGCCGGTCTCCCGGCTGCATATGCCGGAATTGCCTCGCACACATGTCCATGTATCGTGGCTGTGGAATTGTCTGGATGACTGGCTTATCGACGGGACGGGTAGAAACGCGGTTCGCCGGAGACGGAAGAAAGGCGGTACGCGGAATGAGGCAAGTATGGATAAGAGCGTTTCATAAGCTCCTCCCAAGAATGGAATTGTCACATCAAAATATAAATGGAGGAAAATGTCAATCGGCGTTGCAATCGGTATTGCATAAGTATGCAATTTTTCTCAACTGCTTGATACAAAGCATGATTCACGATATCGTTTTTTCCTTATGGCAAGAACATACCTGAACACGAAGGATCCAATAGCCGCTTTGGCGACGCCGCAAGGTTCGGGAGCACTGGCAGTAATCCGCACATCGGGTGAGGATGCAATTGAACTTTGCGCCACCTGCTTTTCTCGCCCGGGAGCCCTTAAGGGGGCCAGCGGCTATCAGCTTGTGCATGGCTATATGATTGACCCTGATTCGGGCAACCGGATCGATGAGGTCATGGCTTCAGTCTACAGGGCCCCCCGTTCCTTCACGGGAGAAAATTCGGTGGAACTGAGCTGCCACGGCTCGCCCACCATCGTGCGAAGTATCCTCTTGGCGCTGGAGAAAGCCGGATTTTCTCAGGCGCTTCATGGTGAATTCACGTTCCGGGCTTTTGTCCACGGCAAGGCAGACCTTGTCCAGGCCGAAGCAATAAATGAGTTGGTGCGTGCACCTGGCGAGACAGCGCGTTCTTCCGCACTTGGTCGCCTTTCAGGCCAACTTTCGTCCCGGTTTTCTTTAATAAGGAGTGAAATGCTCGATATCCTGGCGGAAATCGAGGCCATGCTGGACTATCCCGAGGATGAGGGCGTGGAACGAAGCAACGGCTGGATTGCAAGGCTTGGAAAACTGGGTGAAGATTTGAATGAAATTGCAGAGAGTTATCGAGCTGGCAGACTTCGCCAGGAAGGTGCCCTGGCAGTCGTTGCGGGCAGGCCAAATTCGGGCAAGTCAAGCCTTTTCAACCTCCTCGTGAGGGAGGAGCGTGCGATCGTGAGTCCGGAACCAGGCACCACGCGAGACTGGCTCGAAGCTTGGATCGAACTCGAAGGCTATGCGCTCCGCCTTGTTGATACGGCGGGGCTTAGGGAAAGTCAGTCATCCCTGGAAGCCGAGGGAGTCCGCCGGACCAGGGACCTGTCGGGGCGTGCGGATATCGTAATCTACCTTGTCGATGGGGTGGCCGGAATCACGCAGGAAGATCTCGATTTCCTGGCCAGCCATGAGGTGAGTCTGAAGGTCTGGAACAAGATAGACAAGCCTGAATGCGGGGCACTACCCGCTGGCTGGCTCGGCATCAGCGCAAAAAAAGCGCTGAATCTCGATCTGCTTTGCAAGGCCATGGTTGGGCAGCTGCAAACCCTGGATGGGACTACGGCGGGGGGGAGAAATGGGCAAGGCCAGAAGCAGGCTGGACAAGGCCAGGAGCAGGCTGTGCTGATTGCTTCAGAAAGGCAGAAAACCCTGGTCGATGCATGCGCGCGGTCGGTTTCGTCTGCAATGAAGGCGATGGACGACGGCACGCCGCTGGACGCGGTCGCCCTTTGCCTTCGCGAAGCTTCCGATTTTCTGGGCCAGATAACGGGGGAAATT
>JAJFUL010000103.1 GCA_021372425.1 Spirochaetaceae bacterium | reverse complement strand
GACTTGAGTGACAGACATGCCTTCCAGGCGAACTGCAGTTCCTCAACTTCTGCATCAGTTGGCACGCTTTGCGATACCGTCTTCCATTCCGTACCGGCAGGATCGCCATCATCAGCATCCTGGCGCAGGAAGCCGCCCAGCACCGTGCGTATTTCCTCGCGTTTTTTCTCCGCACCGGGGACCACAAGACGCAGGTTTTTCTTCCTTCCAAGGATTTCCCGCGCGGCCGCATTGAATTCAGGAGCCGCAATACATTCGGCAAAAAGCGATCCCATAGCCTCTGCGCAATGCTCGTCAAAAATCCTGTTGACCGCAATGACACCGCCAAAGGCGGAAATCCTGTCACACGCAAGTGCCATGGAAAGCGCATCGGGGAGGGACTGCGCTTCGGCGAGGCCGCAGGGCGAAAGATGCTTGACCACGACAGCGGCAGGAACATCGAACCGCTGCACTGCCTGCCATGCCGCATCCAGATCGAGAATATTGTTGTACGAGAGTTCCTTGCCCTGCAGAACCGTTCCGCCCAGAGGGCCGGAGCCGGCAGCAAATGAGTATAGTTCGGCTGCCTGGTGCGGGTTTTCGCCATAGCGAAGGCTCTGGGCTTTTTGCCCGGACAGAGTAAATGTATCATCTTTGTGGCCTGATTCCTCGCCCTCAAGCCACGCGTTGATTGCGGCATCGTACCGCGAAGTGCGCAGAAAACCTTTTGCGGCGAGGCGGCGCCGTGTTTCCTGGCTGACGCCGCCTGCTTCCATCTCGGCAAGAACAGGAGCGTAGTCGTCGGGATCGCAGAGCAAGGTGACCCATTCGTGATTCTTGGCCGCGGCGCGGATAAGGGCGACGCCGCCTATATCGATCTGCTCGATGGCGTCGGCCTTCGTGCAATGGGGGTCCGAAATGGTTTTTTCGAACGGGTACAGATTCGCCACTACCATATCGATCGGCCTGTAGCCGCGGCCTTCCAGCTCTTCCAGATCGGCTTCCGTGCGCCGCGCGAGAATGCCTCCATGAATGCCAGGATGAAGAGTTTTTACACGGCCGCCGAGCATTTCAGGCGAGTGGGTATAATCAGCGACTTCCTGAACGGCAACACCAGACTCGATCAGGGCCCGCGCGGTCCCTCCTGATGCAAGGATACTCCAGCCAAGTTCCTGGATTCTTTTCGCAAACGGGACGATGCCCGTCTTGTTGTACACTGAAATCAAGGCAGTAGGCATAGCAGTCAACTTCCCCCTTCCTGTTCGTCCTGTCCAAAAAGCATAGAGGCTGCCTTCGCAACAAGGCGATGCTCAGCCTCGTGAACGCGGGCTTCGAATTCCGGAAATGTGTCGCCAGGCAGGAGGGGCACCGTTTCTTTTGCAAACAAAGGCCCGCAGTCTACCCCCTCATCGGGGACAAAATGCAGCATAACGCCGGTTTGCCGGATCTCGCCATTCCGGAAAGCCTGCCAGGCGCGCTCGATGGCGTGAGTGCCGGGGAATTGTCCCGGAAGCGCAGGGTGCAGATTCAGGATTCGGCCCTTGAAGCGCGAGGTGAACGCACTGGACAGTATGCGCATCCAGCCGAGAAGGAAAATCCAGTCGGGAGAGCAGGCAGCTGCTCTATCCGCAAGATTCGCATCGTAGCTTCTCCTCGACTCCTCCCTGCTTTCGCATGGATCCCGTACATAAGGCATGGCGATTGCGGGAATTCCTGCGTTATGCGCCCTCGAAAGCGCAGGGGCGGATGGATGCGATGAGACGACGAGGACAATCTCCGCTGGCAGATGTCCATCGCGAATTGCATCGGACAGGGCCTGCAGGTTGGTGCCATTGCCCGATACAAGGACAACGATGCGTGCCTTGTGCCGTTCGAAGGTTCCCGAGAAAACATTCATTTCTCGATCCCCTCCATAATTACCTCGCCTTTCCCCGCCGCCAGAGATCCTATGACATAACATGTCTCGCCCGTGCGCCGCATGAAGTCCTCCCTGTCGGCTTCCGCAATTATGGCTGTCATGCCGATTCCCATATTGAAGACACGGTGCATTTCGGCGGCGTCGACGCGGCCCCGTTCCATGATGAGGGTGAATATCGGCGGTACGGGCCAGGAACCGCAGCGGATATGAGCATCAAGATCGGAGGGAAGTACGCGCGGGATATTGCCTTCGAAACCTCCGCCTGTGATGTGCGCAAGGGCCTTGATCATGCCGGGCTTGTCTCGCAGGATGGGCCAGACAACAGGAAGATACGAGCGGTGACAGGCCAGAAGCGCTTCGATAACCGGCATCCCGAGGGCTTGCGAATATTCTGCGATTTCCTTTTCGCCGAAAATCTTCCGGGCAAGCGAATATCCATTCGTATGAAGTCCATTGGAGGCTAATCCGATGATGAGGTCGCCGGCACAAAGAATGTCCTCAGGCAGACGCTGGTCTTTCTCCACAACGCCGACAATGGTACCTGCGATATCGAACTCGTCCGGAAGGTACACTCCCGGCATTTCCGCCGTCTCGCCTCCGATAAGCGCGCATTCCGAAGCCTTGCATGCTTCTGCCATTCCCGAGACGACCTCGGCGACAATTGCCGGCTTCAATCTGGAGGTAGCGAAATAGTCGAGGAAAAAGAGCGGTCGCGCGCCCTGGACTAGAATATCATCGATACAATGGTTGACTAGGTCGCGTCCAACGCCTGCATAGCGTCCCGATTGAGCCGCCAGTTTTACTTTTGTACCGACGCCGTCTGTCGACGCGACAAGGACCGGATGCCGCATCGATTTAAGCCCCTCAATATCGTACATGCCGCCAAAAGAGCCAATGCCTGCCAGCACTTCCTTGCCATAGGTGGATTTTACGGCAGCGGTCATAAGCTCGACTGCCTTGTCGCCTGCAGCAATATCGACACCCGCGCGCGAATATGCTTCCGGGCTACGGCGCAGGAAATTCTTTCCTGCGCCGATATCATGCCGGTACTGCGATTCCGCGATATCTATCCGGGTGACCAGGGAATACGCTTTTGCAATGGCCGCATCCAGCGTATCCGCCCATGCGCTGGCACAGAGCAGACGGCCCCCTTGTGCAATCACTTTTCCGGACCGGATCCTTGTTGCCGCATGGAATATGATCTCATCCGGGCAGGGGGAATTATGGTCGACAACTTCCCGGCTGTCCTGCTGCGGCATATCCGTTGCATACCCGCGCGAAGCGATGACGACACAGGCTGAATATTTTTCCTCCCACTCGATTGGCAAGGAATCCAGCTGACCATGTGCACAGGCCTCGAATATATCGACAATGTCGGTCTTGAGGAGCGGCAGTATGGCTTCGGCTTCGGGGTCCCCAAACCGGCAGTTATACTCCAGGGCTTTTGGACCTTGCGGCGTAAGGATGAGTCCCGCATAAAGGACACCACGATATTCACGGCCTTCCGAGCGCAGGCCATCGCAGGCTTTCTGAAGGAATTGCGCAGCCATTTCCTTCACGGCGGCGCTATGCCGATGAGGGCCCGACGCGATAGCGCCCATTCCTCCTGTATTCGGACCCTCGTCCGCATCGAGAAGGCGCTTGTGATCCTGTGAAGGCGGCATAACACTGATGTGTCGGCCATCGCAGAAGGCAAGGAGCGATATTTCTTCACCCTGCAGTCTTTCTTCAATGACAACTTCCCCACCAGCCTCGCCCATTTTTCTGTCGCGCAACAGCGAGGCCAGAATTCCAGCTGCCTCTTCCGGAGAGCCTGGCAGGAAGACGCCCTTCCCCGAGGCCAAGCCCGATGCCTTTATCACGAAAGGCCAGGGGGCGTCCGCGATAAAATCCCTTGCCTTCTCAAATGAGGTGAATATTCTGAAATCTGCGGTCGGTATGCCCTGTCGCTTCATGAAATTTTTTGCAAATGCTTTCGAGCTTTCCAACTGTGCGGCGGCCCTGCTTGGGCCAAAACATATGGTTCCGGCACCTGAGCAACGTTGTGCGATTTTATCGCACAGCCCGAGCGAAAGGGCAACTTCCGGCCCTACAACAACCATATCCACGCCTTCCTTCTGGATAAATTCCACAAGATCATCGATAGCATCAGCTGCGATAGCAACGTTGGTCGCCACCTTTGCGGTCCCTGCATTCCCCGGGGCGCAGTAGAGCGCAGAAACGCGGGGGGAGGCGGCTGTTTTCCACGCTATCGCATGTTCTCTCGCTCCTGATCCCACCACTACTATTTTCATGTCCGCTCCTCCCTTCCGATCCTAAAACTCGAAACTGCTTTTCAGCGATGAGCGTTCAACCGGGAAAGGATATTTGCCCGAAAAACATGCGGCGCAATAGTCATCCCTGTTTCCGATCACTTTTCCCACCAATTCCAGCGAAAGATATGCCAGTGAATCGGCGCCACTCCATACCGCCAGCTCTTCAGGACTCATGCGGTTGGCCACCAGTTCATCGTATTCGCCCATATCCACCCCCATTCTGCAGGGGAAATGCACGGGCGGGCTTGCAACGCGCACATGTACCTGCACCGCGCCGGCATTGCGCAAAAGAGCGACAAGCGGCTTCACAGTATTCCCTCTCACGATGGAATCGTCTATGACGACTACCCTTCTGCCTTTGACCGCATCCCGAAGCACATTGAATTTGAGGGCCACTCCGCGCTTTCTCAGTGACGTTGTGGGCTCGATGAAGGTGCGCCCGATATAACGGTTCTTCACGAAGGCTTCCCCATAGGGAATGCCTGATTCCCTGGCATAGCCGATTGCCGCCGAAATAGAGGAATCCGGAACCGGAATGACAAGGTCTGCATCGGCCGGGGCGCTCCTTGCAAGTTCGGCGCCAAAACGCGTGCGGACTTCATGGACCGCCTGCCCATTCCAATTGCTGTCTGGTCTTGAAAAATAGACAAACTCGAAAATACAGGAAGCACTGTGTGCCTTGCCTGTTCCAGGATCTATGCCGATAGTGCCACGGGAATCGCAGGATACGATGTTTCCTGCTTCTATATCATGAAATTCGCTGCATCCCAGCGTTGCAAGGGCACAGGTTTCCGAGGCGAATACGACAGCGCCTTCCGCAGTTCTGCCCCAGCAGAGCGGACGCATGCCCCACCGGTCCCTGGCTGCAAAAACACCTTCCTGCGTAAGCACGACAAATGAATATGCGCCTATCCATGTTGTCATCGCGTTGCGTATCCGCTCGACCCATGTTTCGCCCGCTGCTCCGGCAAGCGTCATGATCATGAGTTCGGTGTCGCTTGCCGAGGTCAGCCCCACTCCCCTCGCAAACAACGATTGCCGGATTTCGATCGCGTTGACGATATTGCCGTTGTGAGCCAGCGCGATCGGGCCATTGCGCGAATCGACGAGGAATGGCTGGACATTGCGAATATCCGATGCGCCTGTCGTCGAATAACGCGTATGCCCAATAGCGTCCATCCCTGAAAGCCTTGTTATGTCGCTTTCGGAAAAAACCTGGGAGACAAGGCCGATATTCTTCTTTGAATGGATCCTCGATCCGTCGTAGGAAGCAATGCCCGCCGATTCCTGACCACGATGCTGCAACGCAAAAAGGCCATAAAATACAAGGCGCGCGG
>JAJFUL010000102.1 GCA_021372425.1 Spirochaetaceae bacterium | reverse complement strand
CTGCCGCTTCATCGGCCGATTCAAAGCCATAATGCTCCAGGTTTTCAAAAACCCGTGAAGAAAAACCATAGAAGATGGCCGATTCCTGCGCAGAAAGCTCTTCAATGAAGGGCTTCAGCTGATCCTGGCCTCCTGGCTCCCTTGAGTCGATTGAAAACTCGCTTGTTGTTTCCATGCTTGCTGCTCCCGCCTAAAAGAACAGCAAAAAGAATGCCAAGAGGAACCGAGAAGTTGGCTGACCGATTTAGACTTCTGTCTAGCGTCTAATCATGCCCTTCCACAAGCCTCTGCCGGTACAGGCAGATTGCAGAAGCAGCGACCGCGGGCCTTTTACCTCAAGTTGCAGCATGGAAAGTTCTCGAGGAACCACTGCAAGGTGCAGGCGGATTACTCTTAATCGCAAGCAGCCGGGAACGAACACAGAAATACCTTTCTTTTGAAAGGCGTTTTCTTTTTCAGACAAGCTATTCCGGGAAGGCAGGGGCGAAAGCAGCAACCAATGAATCCATGACGCTATCAACGGTGCCCTGCATGGAAAGCCCGGCTGCGAGCTTATGACCTCCGCCACCGAATTTGGCGGCAATCTCGGCCACGTTGATCGGTTCCTTGGAACGGAACCCTACCGTGCACTGGTTTTCTGCTTCCTGCTTGATCAAAAAGCAGGCCTCGCATCCCGAGATGCACATGATAAGTTGATAGAGAAGATCCGAATCCCTGCTTGCCATTCCATACTTCTGCTGATCATCCAGTGTCGTGTAGGAAACGAGCAGCCTGCCATCATAGTGGGGTTCGACTCGCATAAGTATCTCACCGAGAAGCTTCCGCGAAAACAGCGATTTGCCCCCATTCATCTCGTAGTAGGTCTTCTTGGGCGAAGCACCCAGCCGGACGAGCTGTGCAGCCACTTCGAGGGTGTCGGCGCCACTCTCATCGAGATGCCGGAAAAATCCAGTATCGGTACAGAGGCCGAAGAAAAGCCAATTCGCTTCATCGCGGGTTGGCGTGTGATTCATTGCTTTCATGAGCTGGTAAATCATGACCGTGACTGCGGCAGCGGTATCGTCGAGAAAATCGGCCCCGCCCGGCTTTTCCGTCGATGCATGGTGGTCAATGAACGCGATGGGAACTTCAGGCATCGTTTCGCTCACCGAACCGATGCGGGACATCGAGGAGCAATCGAGTACGAGTGCAGCCGCCCTCTCATAGTCAGGCTCGGGCGGCGCCGTGTTCCTGAACTTGTGCTCGTATTGGAGAAGCTCAGATCGGGTAAAAGGCCCCGAGGAAAGAAGGTGGACTCGCTTGCCTTCCGATTTCAGGAAGGACGCAAGGGCAAGTTGTGATCCCACGCAATCGCCGTCAGGCTCCCGATGACCCAGAATATAGAAACATTCATGCCTTTCAATGAATTCGATCAGCTGGCGAGGTACCTTTTTCATATCTTTCGTTTTCCTTTCAACGGTATCGTTTCAATTACAATACCTAATGTTGCAAATAATCATACAAGCAAAACCATTCCAGTAAATTCCAAACTCAAAGAATAGTCTGAAGAATTGCCCGGGCGACATAGCGCTGGTTTTGCGCAAGCTGAAAAATGCGGGATTGAGCGGACTCCGCAACACCATTCGAGACACCCAGCCTCCGCGCACAGGGAATGTTGTGAAAAAAGATACATTCGGAATTACCTGTTTCTTTCAACAGCCGCTCCTCGACAGAGTATTCTCCCGCCATGAAGCTCGGATCCCATGGCGAGGAGACCAGAGCATCAGCACCGTGGACTCCGGCGATGGGCTCTGCCGTTATCGCAAGCGCTGCACCGGATTCCCTGGCAATCGAGTCGGCAATCTGCTTTAGTGCTGG
>JAJFUL010000085.1 GCA_021372425.1 Spirochaetaceae bacterium | reverse complement strand
TAGGCGTAGCTGGTTTTGGTACCAGTCAAATACTTGAAGCCGACACGTGCGGTGGTTCCCTTGAGTGCCGTGAGATCAGCACCGACATAGAGCTCAGGATCCGATTTCGTAACCTTATTCGCATCAGTCGTTGTAACACTACCAAGATAGCCACCGACGAACTTGACGACGTTCGGGATGCTTACGCTGGCACCAAAGTTAGTGTGGGCGAAGGTATCGAGCGGAGAGAACAGCGCGACGCCGAATCCCTTGTCAGCAGCGGTGAACAGAAGGCCATTCTGAACGTTCGCAACGCGGGTGGAGAAGCCGTTCCCATCGATATAGGAAGTAAGGCGGGTGCCACCAGTCTCGCGGAGCCGGCCAAAATAGACCTTTGCTGCGGGCATTACCTGATAGGAGAGAGCATAGTTCCTGACCTGGGCGAAAAGATCTTCGCCGCTGACGACGGTCGCGGAAAGAGCAACACCGCCGGAAGCATAGTTGAGGTAGGTTTCATTGTAGAGCGTGTTTGCAGTTCCCTGAGTGAAATCACCATAGGCTTCCATATAGCTGCCGAAGGTAAGCGCTGCTGGCTTATCCTCTGCAAATACGGCGCCGCCGATCAGGGCGAATGCGAGAAGCAGGACGATTAGCTTCTTCATGTAGAAGTCCTCCTTGCAATGTTAGAAGGGGGCCGCGCCGACGGCTCGGGAATCCCCTTTCCTAGGTTCTGCTAAAGTATATATCGGTCATTTTTGCGATGTCAAGCATTAAATATTCAAGTTCTTTGGGTAAAAAATCATCTTCGCTTCATTTTTTTTCATAAATATTTCAGGTTTTGTTCCGATAAGCGCAGCCAATAAAACAGGCCATGGAACTGCACCAGCCCATGGCCTGAAAAATCATGAGTAATCTTGCGCTTTTCAGGGAATCTGCGCGATTATATCTTTGAGCCAGGGCTTCTTGGCCAAGTCGCGCTCGAGCCCTTCGGCACGAGTCTTGTTCACGTAATTCCTGTTCTCGAAATAGTAATGGTAATTGGTGTGCACATCGTAAGTTCCATTGACCAACGCGCAGGCATCTTCGGTCATGACGAGCTCTTCGTCGGTCGGGATGACGTACACTTTCACCTTTGAGCCGGGACCGGTTATGTCGAGCTCCGCGTTGCGGCACTTGGCCAGTGCGTTTTTCTTGACGTCGATGACGATGCCGAGCTCCTCGAGGCCTTCGGTGGCCAGGCGGCGCGTTTCGGGGCCCATTTCGCCGACACCAGCCGTGAAGACCAGCGCGTCGACGTGGCCAAGCGCCGCATAGTAGGAGCCAATGTATTTCTTGATGCGATATCCCTCGATCTGCTGCGCCAGCAGGGCGACCGGATCCCCTTTTTCGGCTGCAACTTCGATATCGCGGCGGTCGGACCATTTGCCCGTTATGCCGAGGACGCCGGATTCCTTGTTCAACTTCTTTTCGACTTCTGCAGGGCTCATGCCGGTCTTGCGGATCATGTGGAAGATGACGCCGGGGTCGAGATCGCCGGATCGCGTTCCCATCACGAGACCCTCGACAGGCGTCATGCCCATCGATGTGTCGTAGGAACAGCCGTTCTTGACAGCGTTGATGGAAGCGCCGTTGCCGATATGCGCGATGATGATGTTCGATTCGAAGGGATCCTTGCCGAGCAGGACAGAAGTGCGCTTGGCGTTGTAAAGGAAGCTTGTCCCGTGGAAGCCATAGCGGCGGACTTTGTATTTCTCGTACCATTCCCCAGGGACAGCGTACATGTAGCTGGAGGCGGGCATCGTCTGGTGCCAGGCCGTGTCCATGACCGCGCAGTGTGGTACGTCGGGGAGGACTGCCTTGGCCGCCTCCACTCCCATCAGGTTGGCTGGGTTGTGCAGCGGAGCCAGGTCGGTGAGTTCGCGGAAAGTGGCCAGGAATTCGTCATCGATGATGGATGAGCGGGCAAAGCGCGAGCCGCCGTGTACCATGCGATGCCCGACCGCCTTGATCATGCTCATGTCTGAAATGACACCGACTTCGGAATCGGTCAGGGTCTTGAGGATGAGTTCGATCGCAACGGTGTGTGTGGGACATTCGTGCTCGCACTCGTAATCAGGCCTGTTGCGCGCCTTGTGCGTGATGGACGAGCCACCGATGCCAATTCGTTCGACGATGCCGGTCGCGAGGATGTCTTTTCTATCCCAATCGTAAATCTGATATTTCACTGATGAAGAGCCACAATTCAGCGTAAGGACGACCATAGAAACTCCTGATGCATTGAATGAAAATATTCTATCACCCGGGAACAGCCCGCGGCTAGAGCCGCGAGGCTTTAGCTATGCGGCTAAGGCCGCAAGGCTAGAGGAGCTGCACCGGGTCGATATCCACCTCGGTATGGACGCCTGACTGCGGTCGGAAATCGCGTAAGAGAGCCTGCGTGGAGTTGTGTACCAGCGTGAGCGAACCTGCCCTGAGCAGGATTTGCCAGCGATACGAGGAAGCGATCATTCCCAGGGGACATTCCGCGGGACCGAGAAGCTCGACCCCGGAAGGAAGAACCTGAGCCGCCCTGGCGGCAAGCTGCCTTGCCGCGACTTGAGCCTGCGCTTTGTCGCGCGAGCGCAAGACGATGCGCGCGATGCGGGAGAAAGGCGGAAAATCCTGAGCCTGGCGCATTGTCAGCTCGCGGGCATAGAAGGATTCGACGTCGCGCGCGGCGGCAAGGCGGATGACCGGGTTGTCAGGCCGAAAGGTCTGGATGAAGACCCTGCCCTCCTGATCAGAGCGTCCAGCCCTGCCCGAGACCTGGACGATCAGGGAAAACACTCGTTCCGATGCACGGAAGTCGGGCAGGTTGAGCCCCGCGTCGGCCATGACGACGCCTACGGTCTGAACACCAGGGAAATTGAGTCCTTTGGCGACCATCTGCGTCCCCAGCAGCACGTCGTATTTCCCTGTCCGGAAATCATCGAGCGTCTTTTCGAGCGAGCCTCTTTTCGTGATAGTGTCCGCATCGAGACGGGCGATATGCCAATCGGGAAATTTCGCTTCGAGCTCCTCTTCGACCCGCTCGGTTCCGAAGCCCTTCCAGCCAATATCGAGGGAGCCACATTCCGGGCAAGCATCAGGCGGCGAAGTGCGGTAGCCACAGTAATGGCAGACCAGTTGGTTCTGCTCCTTGTGGTAGGTGAGCGAGACCGAGCAATGCTTGCACTGAAGCTCCGCTCCACAGGTATTGCATGAGAAAAAGTGGGAAAAGCCACGCCTGTTGAGGAAAAGAATCGACTGGCGGCCGTTGGCTTTGGTCTCGCGGAGCACATCGGCGAGGCGCGACGAGATAGCGGAAGGCTCCCGCCTCATGTCGATGAGCTCGACAGAAGGGAAGCCGCCGCCGCCCTGTCGCCCGAACAGTTTCGCGAGGCGCATGTCGCCGTGGACGCAGGCATGCCAGGCTTCGACCGAGGGCGTGGCGCTGCCCAGTACCAGTCTCGCCTTCTCGTGGCTGGCGCGGAACATGCCAACCTGGCGCGCGTGATACCGGGGCGCATTGCCGGCCTTGTAGCTGCCCTCGTGCTCCTCGTCGATGACGATGAGGCCGAGATTGCTGGTCGGGGCAAAGATGGCGCTGCGCACCCCGATGATCATGCGCGCCTCGCCACTCTGGATGCGCCGCCATTCCGCCAGCTTTTCGGATGGCGTCAGCCGAGAATGGATCACGGCGCAAGCGGCACCGAAACGCATCCGCGCCGCCCGGACGACCTGGCCAGTCAGTGCTATTTCAGGGACAAGGTAGATGACGGAGCGCCCCTCGTTCAAGGTTCGCTCGGCAGCCTGGAGAAATACTTCGGTCTTGCCGGTGCCGGTCCGGCCATAAAGGTAGGTCGTTCCGGAAGGCTGGCTCACTATGGCCCGGAGCGCAGTGGCCTGTTCGTCGCTTAAAGATAGTGGATGATCCTCGATCTCGAAGTCATTGATTTCGGTGGATGGCTGGACGCTTTCGCGCTTCCCCGAAGGGAGCATGACTCCCAGGGCTTCCCCGAGCGAGCAGAAATACATGCTGGAGAGCCATTCGGCCAGATCGAGGGTGCTGGGTCCGAAAAGCGATTCCGAATCGACGGTGCGGGCGATGGATTTTAGCTTGTCGGATTCGAGTGGGCAGGCCTGTGCCTCTTCCACGACATAGCCGATCAGGCTGCGCCTGCCAAGCTGAGCGGAAACGCGGAAACCTGGGTGGGCAGGCTCTTTTTCATTGTTGCGGTACCAGTAGACCGCGGAGACAGGGATGGGAAAAGCGACTCTGACAAAGGGCGGGTACTCGCTCATGCGCCGCCATCCGCGCCGTTATGATTGCCCACTTTGCCATCCTCCGCCTTGCCCTGCGCTTCCGCAAGCAGGCCGCGCAGGCGCTTCAGGTCCTCCCATGCAGGTCGCTTCAGCGTCTCGTCGCGCAGGAGAGCCGAAGGGTGATAGGTGGCGATGAGGGGTATGCCTTCGTAATCGTAAGTCTTACCCCGCATGCGATTGATTCCTTCCGCAGTTGAAAGAAGCGCCTGCGCGGCGGTCCGGCCTGCACAAAGGATGGCCTTGGGCGCCAGAAGCTGAATCTGCTGCTGCAGGAATGGCATACACTGGGCACGTTCATCGGGTGCAGGCTCTCGGTTGTTGGGCGGCCTGCACTTCACGACATTGGCAATGTAGCAGTTAGTTTCGCGAGAGAGACCGATGGAAGCGAGCATCTTGTCGAGGAGCTTGCCTGAGGCTCCCACGAAGGGCAGGCCCTGGTTGTCTTCCTCAGCCCCGGGACCTTCGCCGACCACGAGGACCATCGGGTTCTGCACGCCTTGCCCGAATACCACATTTTTCCTGCCGCTGCCGAGTACGCAGGCCTGGCAAGCCAGGACTTTTTCCTGCAGGGCGCTGAATTCATCGAGCTGTGCATGACCTTCTTCAGAATCCTCATCTGGCAGCGGCTCCAGCGCAAACCCGCTCCTGAGCGCATTCTCTATCGTAAAAAGCGCTTCAACCAGTTCGCTCAAATTTCTTCCTCCACCCTCAATTGAACACCGATTTCACCATAATGGAAACTGGAGATACGCAGGTCTATGGCGCCGGGACGATTCACGGACGCCACCCAGAAAGCGATAGAGCCCGCTTGCAGGCTGGCCATGGCAGGGCCCAGGAGCCGGCCGGCTCCCTCGACCCTGATCCTGATCGGCTCGAAAGCGAAGGGGCACGTATTGCCATACTGATCGACGAGCCTGACCACAACCCTGGCAGCATTCCATTCGTCCCCGGCCACCAGCCTGATCACCGTGTCATCAGGGACGGCTACCAATCTGGCCGCATGGGCATCGGCGCCATAGGTCCTGCGCAGGACTTCCTTCCCGCCGAGGATGCCGACAAGCCCGAGGGAATCGTCGCAATTTCCCCAGGCATAGCCATATTTTTTGACTAGACGCTCGAGGTCGCCAAGCGAAAGGCGATTCCGCGCCATGAAAAGCCCCACCCTCAGCTTGTCGCCGGGCGAAAGGCTTTCCATGCCACCTGCCATGACTTTGGCTGCCAAAACGCGGAAAGTCCGCGCGTCGCCGGGGCTGAAGCGCTCGGCATCGAGTTGCTCGCCGATCAGGTCATCGATATGCACAGGTGGATGCCCGAGATTAGGGAAAGCCCTCCGGTCGGGATAGAAGCGCCCTATGCGCTGTTCTCTTCGCCAGAGATCCACCGCGTCGCAGTTGGTCCAGACATCGATGGGCAGCATGACTGCCGCATCGCGCTCTCCCTTGGAAAAGAGACTTGCAGCCTCCAGGACGATCCCCTCGCTGGGCTCCTTCTGGCTCGAATAGAAGAACGCTGCATATTTGGGAAGGCGAAACATGTCGCAGACGCCATGGTAGCAAATCCTGTCCCCGGATCCGAAGTCCTTGTGCGTGTTGTAGTCGAATGCACACCAACCTATCGCACCGGAGATCTGTTTTTTCCCCATAGCCGCATTCACCACGCGAGCATGCCGGCGCGCCTGTTCCGCCAGCCGCTCTTCCTGGTCCCATCGTTTGGTAGGGAACATGTGGCCATCGTGCTCGGTGATCATGTAAGGGACAGGGGCGCGCCGGCCTGTCACGGCTTTCGGATCTGTAATCGCCACCGGTCCGCCATCGTGTGTAAAATCATTGTATGTATAGACATCTTCAAGTAATTGACTATTCCTGATGGCCCGGACGCCGCCTGTCTGACGGTCGGGGTCGAGGCGATGAGCCATCTCATTGGTTCGCCTGTAGAAATCCGCATCGTCCGGGGATTCATTAATCCTGACACCCCAGAGGACGATCGATGGGTGGTTCCTGTCTCTCAGGATGAGGTCTTCGAGGTCGCAGAGGGCCTGGCCCTTCCAGTCCGCATCGCCGATATGCTGCCACCCCGGCAGCTCAGTGAAAACCAGCAGGCCGAGTTCGTCGCAGGCATCGAGGAAATGCGGCGACTGAGGATAATGGCTTGTCCTGACTATCCTGACTCCCAAATCGCGCCTGAGTATCTCTGCATCCTTCCGTTGGGGACCTGGGCCCATGGCATAGCCTGCGTAAGGCCAGGACTGGTGGCGGTTCAGGCCGCGCAGGAACAGTCTCCGGCCATTGAGAAAAAAGCCTTGCGGCGTAAATCGCGCCTCTCGGAAGCCTATCCTGGTGCTGACCGTGTCGGGGGAAGCGCCGACAATGCCGGGCGCAGCAGTTGCCATGCCGAAGGTTGCGCTGCTGACGGCAGCCTCAAGGCGGATCTCGAGATCATAGAGGGCCGGTCTTTCCGTGTCCCAAAGCTCGATTCCGGGCAAGGACGGGAACTCGATTGTCGTCAGCCCATCGCCCTCCATCGCAGCAACCACTTCGGCAACGGGCTTGCCAGCCCGACTCAACACAGCCTTCAGATGGGCGGCCCCGCCCCTGTGCTGATCCGCGTCCGCTGCCTGCGAGGTCTTCACCTCGACCGACAGCCTACCCTCCGCGAAAAGGACCGGCGCGGAGCTGGCCGCTGGCCTGCCAGCGGCCAGCTCCGGTTCTCCCGCCTGCGCCACCTGCACAGCCGGCCTCGCATGAATCCATTGGATATGACATTCATCCCGGACGCTAATCCATACAGCCCGGTAGATTCCCGCGTAGGCCAAGTAGTCCACAACGCCACCGAATGGAGGTACCGAAGGGTCTTCGCTTCCATCGACCTCGACGAATAGTCGGTTCGACGCACCTGTGCCGCTTGCAAGATAATCGGTTATTTCAACGTGGAATGGGGTGTATGGCCCCTTGTGCTTCCCTGCCAGCCGGCCATTGAGCCAGACCGAGCAGGAAACACTGACGCCTTCGAACTCGAGGAAGACAAGGCTGTTCTGTGGTATTTCAGGCGTCCTGAATTCCCTGCAATAGGTGCCTTTCTTTTGATAGCAGGTCTCGTCAAAATTATTGAAGGGA
>JAJFUL010000069.1 GCA_021372425.1 Spirochaetaceae bacterium | reverse complement strand
ATGTAAAAATGTTCGCTGACGGGAATGACTTCTTCTGCCGCCATACTTGAGCCTCCAGGCTGGTTGGTCTCGTTGAGGGCAAATAAGGTGTTCGTATACCCGAACGTAATCTGTTGCCATGCGACGTGCGGAGAAGCGTTGTTCGAAGATCTCACGACAACGCGCCCGATTGAATTTCGGTATCATCCGGGCCGCCGCGACGGCATCATCCAAACTTGTCACGACGAAGCCCGTGCGACCTTGATCTATTATCTCGGGCACGGAACCGTTCCGGTAGGCAATCACAGGGGTGCCGCATGCCATAGCCTCGATCATGACGAGTCCGAACGGCTCGGGCCAGTCGATTGGAAAAAGCATGGCGAAGGCCTTCCCGAGGAACTCGTCCTTCTCCCCATCGCCAATTTCCCCGACATACTCTATCAGCGAATCATCCAGCAAGGGCTTTACGGTTGCCTCAAAGTAATCCCTGTCAGCGCGATCGACCTTTGCCGCTATCTTCAGCGGGATGCCGACCCGCTTTGCGATCTCGACTGCCCGGTCCACGCGTTTTTCCGGGGAGATCCGTCCCAGAAAAGCAAAATAGGTTCCCTGCTCCGGTTGGAAGCGGTACATGTTCTCCGGCAAGCCGTGGTACACGGTTGCTTGCCAATTCGCCCATGGCAACGGCTCTCGCTGGGCATTTGAGATCGAAACGAGCGGCATGTCGCGAAACTCCCGGTAGAGGGGGGCGAGATCCGGGATGTCGAGCCGTCCGTGCAATGTGGTGAGCTGCACGAGCGGTTGCCTGCGCGAGAGCAGGAAGTGCAGATAGTCAACATGGAAGTGCAGTACGTCGAACCCGTCAGCCAACTGGAAGACATGTTCGAGCATCAGGATGTGGTGTGCCATCTGGTCCACGCACCTTTCGTCCAACCGAAGAGAACGCGGGCAGACAGCTACAAGCTCTCCTGACGTCACCGAGTCTCCGCTCGCGAACAGCGTCACATCGTGGCCCTGGCGGTGGAGTTCTTCCGTCAGGTATGAGACAATGCGTTCCGTCCCGCCGTAATACCTGGGAGGCACGCTTTCATATAGAGGGGAAATCTGAGCGATCCGCATGGTTCTCAGCGCGACCTGGCAAATTGAAGTTGGGGGCGGCAGGATGTCGCCAATTACTTTGATTCTTTTCCATACCAAGCCTCCAAACTGCGCATAGTATCGGTGG
This sequence comes from Spirochaetaceae bacterium, assembly GCA_021372425.1. Classification (GTDB taxonomy): domain Bacteria; phylum Spirochaetota; class Spirochaetia; order Treponematales; family Rectinemataceae; genus JAFIHQ01. The sequence continues at coordinate 4,216 of JAJFUL010000069.1, read as the reverse complement.
ACAGCGCTTCACGCGCGATTATAGGATACTCCGTCGACAGGTCCCTGTCTGTAGCAGTATCAACAATTGTTTTGTAGTAATTCCGACAGGCGGTGTGTAGTGTTTTTTTGCAGAGAAGCGGCCCGGATTATTGTTGCTATTGGCATGTCGTCGGTGAAATAAGCTAAAGATAGCGCGCACCATTCGAAAAAGGGCAATAAGAATAGCATTCACAGGTGCTGCATTGATCTTGGTTTTATTAAATGCCGCTGCGTTTAATTCATACCGCTGTCCCGTCCAATACGCTGCGAATCATTTTTGCCATGCTTTCTTTTGCGAGAGGTTTCATCATGAAAATCTTGACCCCGGCTTCCCTGGCTATATCGGGTGAAACGCTGTCGCTGTGGCCGGTACAGAGGATGATGGGGGTGTCATTTCGTATTTTCAGGAGCTTCGCGGCAAGACGCAGGCCGGTCATTTTTGGCATCGTCTGATCGGTAATGACGAGGTCAAACGAGCCGGGGTTGGATGAAAAGAGTTCCAGCGCCTCGATGCTGTCGGTGAGCGCCGTCACCCTGTACCCGAGCTTCTCGAGGACATCTTGGGCCAATTCGACGAGGAGTTCCTCATCATCTACAAAAAGGATCCGTTCCGTTCCGCCAAGGGCCCGGTCGCTCCGCTGTGTCACTGATTCGACACATGTAGATATCTTCGGAAAGAAGACCCGGAAAATGGAGCCTGATCCCGGTTCGCTCTCAACGGTGATAGCACCGTTGAGACTCTTCACGATCCCGTACACGGCAGCGAGGCCCATCCCGGTGCCTTCACCAACCCTGCGGGTGGTAAAGAATGGCTCGAAGATCCTTTTCATTGTATCGGGAGTCATGCCGCTTCCGGTGTCCTGGACCACCAGCTGGACATATTGCCCGGGTTCCACTTCAGGGTCGATTACCGGGGAGTCCATTTCAAGGTCGACGTCTGACAGGGAGATACTGAGCGTTCCTCCTTTCTCACGCATCGCATGAGCCGCATTGGTAGCGAGATTCATGACGATCTGCTGGAGTTCTATGGCAGAGGCACGGACTTTATCGCTCACCGCTCTCATATCCGTTATGATCTCGATCGTAGCGGGAATGGACGCGCGCAAGAGCTGAACCGTCTCTTCAACAACGGGAGCCAAAGAGACGGGTTCTCTTACATGCTCGGACTTCCGGGAAAAAGCGAGGATCTGTTTGACGAGATCGCGCCCTCTGAAGGACGCCTTTAAAATCCTCTTCATGTACCGTCTGAGAGGACTGTCCTCGGGGAGATCCTCTTCCACCATCTCTGAGAATCCGATGATCCCCGCCAGGACATTGTTGAAATCATGAGCAATCCCTCCGGCCAGGGTGCCGATGGCCTCCATCTTCTGCGACTGGCGGAGCTGCTCTTCAAGGTGCAAACGTTCCTGCGTCTCAGACTGGAGCGATCTGTACGCCGCTTCGAGTTCAGCGGTCCGCTCCTGCACGCGCTGCTCAAGCTCCTCGTGGGCTTTTAGCAGCGCCTCCTCGGCGCTCTTGCGCAGAAAGGCTTCAACTATTGCCGGCACCAGGGCCTCCAGGGCCTCCTGTTCCTCGTTTCTGTAGCCTCCCGGCCGATTGCCCACACCAATCATGCCGATAGTTTGCCCTTCGCGGATCAAGGGCACTCCGAGGAATGTCTCCAGCGGCGGGTGCCCGTCGGGAACTCCGATGCTGTCGGGATGATGTCCGGGATCGTTGGTCAAAAGGGACTTTCCCTCCAGAACTATCCTTCCAGGAATTCCGCGGAGCTTCAGTCCAAGATGGTAACGGGGAGTCGAACCGATTATCCGGCGGGCTTGCCAACCGGGGTCGCTGACAGCGATGATTTCCAGTTCCTCCCCACTGATCCGTGCGATAAAGCCAAACTGACTTTGCGTGATCCTCTCGGCTATTTTCAGGCAGGCCCGGCCAAGCTCTTCTTCTGTGTCGCACGCGAGGGTGGCGTTCAATATTTCATTGATGCCCTCCTGGACAGCTCCGTGTCGCCGCAGCGCTTCTTCAATCCGTTTGGCTTCGGTAATGTCCCGCACCACTGATACCGACCCGATGATATTACCGGCGGTATCCCGGACCGGAGCGGCGCTGACCTCGCGGTGGCGCAATTCTCCGTGTGCGGCAGTAAAGATGATTTCCTTCTGATTTTTCACGAGTTCTCCACGAAGAGCGCGCAATGTCGGAGCTTCCTCCACGGGGCGCGGGCTGCCGTCCGGTCGGTAAACTTTCAGACTCCGGGCGAAATCTTCCACATCTATCCCGCCAGCATTCTCAAGCCGGAATTCCCTGCGCGCCGATGGGTTTGCCAGGGTGAATTTCCTTTCCATATCAGCGAACCAGACCTCATCCTGCATGCTGTTGACAACTGCAGATACCCTGTCTCTTTCAAACTGAACAGCTGCAAGCAGCGCTCTGGCCTTGTCTTCCGCCTTCATGCGTTCGGTGATGTCACTGAAGAAAGCAAGGGCGCCCTGCTCGCCACCATACACAAAGGGCACGGCCGAGACCTCTACGTCAAAGGCCGTACCGTCGAGTTTGAGATATTTCTGTGCCAGCAGCGACACTTCCTCCCTATCTTCATTGAGCAGCCGGGTTCGTTCCAGAACGATCTTGTGAAAATCGGGGTGCATCCGGCTGAGAATCGGTTGCCCAAGCAATTGATCTGCCGATGGGCTGCCGAACATCCTCATTGCGGCCTTGTTCAAATAAGCGAATTGGCCGCGTGTTTGTATGAAGATCCCGACCGGTGCGTTTTCCACAAGCAGGCGGAAGCGCTCCTCGCTTTCCCTGAGCACCTCCACTGCACGCTTGCGCTCGGTGCTGTCGACCACCGATATCACACCGGCGAGCCGGCCCCCGATCATGGTAGACGCCCCTACCAGATCCACCCATTTCGCTGTGCCGTCTTTCGCGATGATCTTCAGTTCATATTGTGTCGCCGCTTGCTCACCCCATTTGTGCTTCCGCCCGCAATCACGGATGACTTCCTTGTAGTCGGGATGGACGATGTCCCAGAAATCCATGGCGAGGAGATCCCTTGAAGAATATCCCGTGATGACCTCTGCAGCGCTGTTGACAAAGATCCAGCGGTCATCCTGGTAGAGCATCGTTGCCGTCGGCGTCCGATGGGCAATGGACCGGTACTTCTCCTCGCTCATGCGCAAGGCGCGTTGCATGCGCTCCGCTTCCGCGAATGCCTGTTCGAGTTCCTCGATTCTTTGTTTCAGGTCGTCACGGGAAGGTTCTTCACTCATGAGAGGCTTCCCGTCATGCAGATGACAAGACATCGCTAAGATGGAGATGCAGACCGGCCATTTCGCTACGCCTCCTTAAAGGCTGAACCTATGTCCTCATGCAAGGAGAAAAACTTTCTTTACCCAAGTATAGCAGGTTTATGGAATATGGTGATATGCGTGAACGACATCGGGGAGACGTGGAAAAGACCCGGTATGTACATCCAATGATTGCAGGTGCTTGGCCCATGCAGCCTTGAAATTGAAGGGTCATCGATCTATATATATTGTATATGTTGTAATCAGAGTGTGTGCTCCGGAAAGCTGTTCGCAAAGGAGGAAGAGATTGATATCATCAGGAAAGCGGTATTCTTGGGGTTGGGCGCGATCAGTCTGACGAATGATAAGGCTGATGAAATAGTCGACGATCTCATTAAGAGGGGAGAGGTGGCGAGCGCGGAGAGATTCAAGACCGTTGACAGGCTTCTCAAGGAGGCGGATAGGCAGGAGAAGGAGCTTCAGCGGAAGATAGATTCCACCGTCCACAAAGCGGTAGCCGAATTGGGCCTGGCCACCAAAAAAGACCTGGAAGAGATTCTGGAAACCTTGAAAAAGATCCAGGCCGGGGTAGGGGTGTCCTCCTCTGCAAAGACCGATGCAGGTTAGCAGGTGTCACCATTCAGACCGCGCGAGAGGTATCGGGATCTAAAGCGATACAGTAATATCGCCACGGTGCTTATCCATCATGGGTTCAAAGAGATCCTCGACAGACTGAGGGCCCGCTACCACGTCACCTTCGTCCAGGAGCAGGCCCACAACGGGCAACCTGTCGGGGAGCGGCTGCGCCTGGTTTTTGAAGAGCTGGGACCCACTTTTATCAAGTTCGCGCAGGTGCTCAGCAGCCGCCCCGATGTACTTCCCGCTGAAATTATCAAGGAACTGAGCAAG